>JBFWIW010000013.1:0-55478 GCA_050253535.1 Oscillospiraceae bacterium | reverse complement strand
CCGGACTGGGCGCTCCAGCACCCCGCGGATTATATCGAGGTGCTTGAGACGACAGTCCCGGCCATTCTCGCAAAGTCAGGCGTCAATCCGGAGGACGTTATCGGCCTCTCCATAGATTTCACGGCCTGTACGATGCTCCCCATCGACGAAAACGGCGTGCCGCTCTGCTTTAAAAAGGAGTACACGGATAAGCCCCACGCATGGCTCAAACTGTGGAAACACCACGCTGCTCAGGCTCAGGCAAACAGACTGAACAGTATAGCCGAGGAGCGCGGCGAGGATTTCCTTCAGCGCTATGGCGGCAAGATCTCTTCCGAGTGGATGATACCGAAAATCATGCAGATACTTGACGAGGCCCCCGAAATCTACGGTGCGGCTGACAGGTTTATGGAGGCCGCCGACTGGGTCACAATGCAGCTGACCGGCGTCGAGGCAAGGAATTCCTGTACCGCCGGTTACAAGGCGCTCTGGAACAAAAAAAAGGGTTATCCCTCCAAAGACTTTTTCAAGGCCCTGGACCCGCGTCTTGAGAACGTCGTTGAGGACAAGCTCTCCACGGACATACACTCCCTCGGTGAAAAAGCCGGCGAGCTTATGCCTGAAATGGCGTCCCGCATAGGGCTTCTCCCCGGGACCGCCGTCGGTATCCCGAATGTAGATGCGCACGTCTCCCTCCCCGCCGTCGGCATTGTCGACGCCGGCAAACTCCTCATGATAATCGGCACCTCAACCTGTGACATTCTGCTAGGCAGCGAGGAGAAAATCGTCCCCGGCATGTGCGGCGTCGTTGAAGACGGCGTTCTCCCCGGGTTTTTCGGTTATGAAGCCGGCCAGTCCTGCTGCGGAGACCACTTCGAATGGCTGGTCAAAAATTGCGTCCCCCCCGCGTATTTCGACGAGGCGAAAGACAAAAATATGCGCATCTACCAGCTCATTGAGGAAAAGGCGGCAAAGCTCAGAGTCGGTGAGAGCGGCCTTATCGCCCTCGACTGGTGGAACGGCAACCGCTCCGTCCTGGTGGACGTCGATCTGACAGGCCTCATGATCGGCATGACACTCACCACCAAGTCGGAGGAGATGTACCGTGCGCTGATCGAGGCTACGGCCTTCGGCAAGAAAATGATAATCGACACCTTTGAAAAAAGCGGCGTGCCGATAGATGAACTCTACGCCTGCGGCGGAATTTCCAAGAAGAGCCCCCTGATGATGCAGATATATGCCGACGTTACAAACAGGGAGATTTTCATCGGCAAGTCTGATCAGGCGCCCGCGCTAGGCGCCGCAATGTTCGGCGCTGTCGCTGCCGGCAGCAAAAAAGGCGGATATGATTCCATTTTTGACGCCGCCCGTGTCATGGGAAAGGTCGAGGAGCGCAGCTATAAGCCGATCCCGGAAAATGTTGAAGCCTATAAAAAACTCTATGCTGAGTTTGAAATCCTGCACGACTACTTCGGCAGGGGCGGAAACGATGTTATGAAGCGGCTTAAAGCCATAAAAGCTAAGGCCCGCTTGTAGTGATTTTAGACTATGTTCAGCAAAATAATTTGAAACGGAGTGTTGGCAATGATTGAAGAGTTCGGCATGGGTATAATAGGGCACCACGAAATTATGGGCATCGCCCTTATGAATCAAAAGGGCACAATAGTCACACTGATGAACCTGGGCGCGGCAATAAACAAAATAATGGTCGCCGACAAAAACGGTACCATGAAGGACATCTGCCTCGGCTATGACAAGCCGGAGGCGTATGTCGAACACGATGGTTATTTCGGCGCATGCGTGGGACGCTGCGCCAACCGCATTGCGCGAGGCCGTTTTAACCTGAACGGTATTGAGTACCAGCTCACGATAAACGACGGCAAAAACCATCTGCACGGCGGTACAATGGGCTTCGATAAGAAGGTTTGGGACTATGTGATAGAGGGCGATACGGTCAGATTTTCCTGCCTTTCCGAAGACATGGAACAGGGCTATCCCGGAAATCTCAGGGCCGAAGTATGCTACCGGCTCGAAGAGGACGACAGCCTTGTTATAGAGTATTTCGCCGAGACCGACAAAGATACCGTCGTGAATCTCACGAACCACAATTACTATAATCTGGGCGGCCACAGGAGCGGCCCCATCCACGACCATGTCTTCCAGATAAACGCCGATAAATATACGCTTGCGGACGACGAACTGATCCCCACCGGCGAGTTTGCAGATGTAACCGGCACCGTCCTGGATTTCCGGACTCCCGTACCGATCGGCGCAAATATTGATGACGCATCGTTAGCGGCTTTTGGCGGCTATGACCACAACTTTGTCATACACGGTGATGGCATGCGCCGGGCAGCTTTTGTGAAATCACCCAAAACCGGGATAACAATGGAGGTTCTTACCGACATTGAAGGTATTCAGCTTTATTCAGGAAACTTCATTTCCCCGCGCGTAGGTAAAAATGGTGCGGAATACGACAGGCAGGGCGGATTCTGCCTTGAACTCCAGCACTTCCCCGACGCGATTAACCACCCCGAATTCCCCTCCCCCATCCTTAAAAAAAGTGAAAAGTATCACTACACGGCGATATACCGTTTCGGCATCGAAGATTAACATACAAATATTTTCACAAAAAGAGAGCTTCCGGGGATACCCCGGAAGCTCTCTAATATTATCTTGTTAAATTCCGTAAAGTGTATAAACCTATAAAAGCTTATCTTCCCATGTATCCGCCGTCCACGACAAGGGTCGTGCCATTCACAAAAGACGCCGCATCGGAAGCGAGGAATACAAAAGCGCTGGCGATTTCGTCCGGCTGGGCCCATCTGTCAAGCGGAACGCGGGCCAATACCTCTTTTGTCCTGTCCGCCTCACCGCGCATGGCCGCGGTCATGTTTGTATAAGTGAATCCGGGTGCGACCGCGTTTGAATTAACGCCGAACTGCGAGAATTCATTTGACATCGTCATGGTTATTGCCACAACTCCGGCCTTTGCGGCTGTATAGGCGGCGATCTTCTTTCCGCCCTCGTAAGCGGAAACTGAGGCGGTGTTCACTATTTTGCCGGGGGTACCTTGCTTTATCAGCTGGCGCACAAATTTCTGAGCGTTGAAAAACACTGCGCGGACGTTAACGGCAAGGACAGCGTCCCAATCTTCTTCTGTAAAGTCGATAGCTGGGTTCCTTCTCGTGATACCAGCGTTATTGCAGAGTATGTGGACAGCTCCGAAACGTTTTACGCCCTGCTCTATGGCAATATTAAAGTTATCGGAGTTTGATAGATCAATAATAACTTCTTCATAGCCCTTTCCGACAGCCTCGACGATCTCCTTCGTTTCCGGCTGGGGAAATACATCAACACCGACGACATCGGCACCGGCTTCTGCCATAGCTTTTGCGATTGCCTGACCTATGCCGCGGCCACAGCCGGTGACGATAGCGACTTTTCCGTCAAGACGAAATTTGTCCATTATTGTACTCATTGAAATTACCTCCAAAAACAAATAGTTTTCTGTTGTTGTTTAAAACAACATTATTTTTTATACTAGAATACCTCATGTTTAAATACAAGTCAACAAAAACAACAATATACAACTATTATAAACTTAAAAGAGGCCAACCCAAATGGGTTGGCCTCTTTTTACAGTGATTTAGAAGATTGATACCGAGATGACAAGTCCCACAAAAACAATAGAAACCGTAGAGACAAGTTTTATCAGAATATTCAGCGACGGACCGGAGGTGTCCTTGAACGGGTCGCCTACGGTATCTCCGATGACGGCCGCCTTATGGCAGTCGGAACCCTTGCCGCCGTGCTTGCCGCCCTCAATGTACTTCTTCGCGTTATCCCATGCTCCGCCGGCGTTGGACATGAAAACCGCCATGGCAAAACCGGTCACACAGGTCCCGGCGAGAAGTCCAACAACGCCCTCGACTCCAAGAATTATACCGGTGACTATCGGGACGATTACGGCAAGAAGTGAAGGCGCGACCATTTCCTTGAGCGCCCCGCGCGTGCAAAGATCCACACAGGTCTCATAATCCGGATCCGCCTTACCTTCCATTATTCCAACGATCTCACGAAACTGGCGGCGGACCTCAACAACGATACTCTGCGCCGCGCGCTGGACGGCGGACATTGTGAGTGCCGAAAACAGGAAAACGAGCATGGATCCAATAAAGAGGCCGATCAGTACCGATGGATTTGTGACCTTAAGGTCAAGCGTACCGCCAGTCGCACCAAGCTTCGTAGTCGCTATGTCAACATAGGAGACTAAAAGAGCGAGAGCTGTCAGCGCGGCGGAACCGATGGCAAAGCCTTTGCCAGTCGCGGCCGTGGTATTTCCCAGAGAGTCGAGCGCATCAGTGCGCTCACGCACTTCCTCGCCGAGGCCGGACATCTCGGCTATGCCGCCCGCGTTATCGGCCACTGGGCCGTATGCGTCTGTCGCAAGGGTTATCCCGAGGGTAGAGAGCATACCGACGGCGGCAATACCGATACCATAAAGGCCGCAGTTGTAGTCGGCGGTACCCCCTGCGGCATAGAAGCTAACAAGAACCGCTATGCTCACAGTGACTATCGGCGCCGCGGTGGACTTGAGGCCAAGGCTTATACCGCCGATAATAACAGTGGCCGCGCCGGTCTCCGAGGAGTCGGAGAGTTTCTGCGTGGGCTTATAGGTATCGGAAGTGAAATACTCGGTGAAATATCCGATTGCGCATCCGGCGATAAGTCCGGAAAAGATTGCGATCAAAATGCCCCACCAGCGGACGGGCACGCCGTTCACGTTAACGCCGCTCATAATAAAATATGTGAGCGGGATTGCGGCGACGGCGGCAATGGCGGCGGCCATATATGTGCCTGTGCGCAGGGTTTTAAGAAGAGACTTCTGGTCGGCCTTTTCGCCGGTACGGATAAAAAACGTACCGATTATCGAGGCCACGATACCGACAGCTGCCATAATAACGGGCAATAGCATGCCATTCCAACCGTAGCCTGCGGCGGAGCCGAGGGCGAAGGTGGCGAGGATCGAGCCGACATAGCTCTCATAGAGATCGGCGCCCATACCGGCGACATCACCGACGTTATCGCCGACATTATCGGCGATGGTGGCGGGGTTTCTTGGGTCGTCTTCGGGTATACCCGCCTCAACCTTGCCGACAAGGTCTGCTCCCACATCGGCTGCTTTGGTAAAGATTCCGCCGCCGACACGCGCGAACAGCGCCATGGCGGACGCACCCATACCAAACATGACCATTGTGGTCGCTATCGTCTGTGAGTCACAGTGGAACAGATATTTGAGCACGCTGAACCAGACTGAGATGTCAAAAAGTCCAAGCCCGACGACGGTAAAACCCATGACCGCGCCGGAAGAAAACGCGACGCCAAGCCCCTTATTGAGGCTCTCACTCGCTGCGTTCGCCGTACGCGCGTTTGCCGATGTCGCTATCTTCATGCCGATGAAACCGGCAAGCCCGGAGTAAAATCCGCCGGTGCAGAACGCAAAAGGCACATACGGGGAGACAAGGCCGAGGAATGCAAGGACAGCGAGGATAACTACCATTACGGCAAAGAATTTTACCACCGTGCGGTACTGCCTTCTGAGGAAGGCGTTTGCGCCCTTGCGGATGGCGGCCGCTATCTTCTGCATAAGAGGCGTACCTTCAGATAGTTTCAGAACTTTTCGGCTTTGGTAGAACGCAAAGAGAAGCGCGGTCAGCGCTCCCAGGGCTCCGATCCATATCATGTTTTCCATAAAACCACTCCCAAATTATATTATTTCCAGCCCGTTTGTCAGTCGTCCAACCTGTATATACATTTGAATTGCCCAGTTTACTCAAATTGCATTTACGGGATGCCAGCCAACTTTTATCACCCTCATTCTAACCGATTTGGTTTTACTTAGCAACAGTTTTGAAGGATATAATTTTGTAAATTGCATTTTTCATAATAACGGAGAAAAGTTATGGATTCTATGCGATTCTTTAGTATATTATATATAAACCCTCCTTATTGTTCTGCCCCATAAGTGATGTTTTTTATTTGATTTTTGTCGACTTCGCCTAAAAAGATAAGAGAATATATAAATAATCTTGCCATTATGGCTATCGGCGTGGTATACTAAAATGGGTAGTGTTTTTGAACGTCTTTTACAGAAAGAACTTGCATTTTATGAAGATAATTGATGCGCATCTGCATTTTTTTGATAAGCCCAACTTCGATAGCCTCGCTTTAGCCGCTGGACATGAAAATTCGGCCGCGCATCTGAAGAAGGTTTTTTGCAAAAACAATATCGCCCACGCCGTCGTCATGGGAAACGGCGGCATTTCCTTTTCCGAACATGACTATCCTGACTTTGTCAGTTTCTGTATTGGAATAAACGCCGACCAGCTCCGCCCGGAAGCATACGACGACTCCGTTTCGCTTGCTGAAGAGCAGCTGCGCCTGCCCGCGTGCGCTGGCATAAAGCTCTATCCGGGATATACGCACCACTATGTGTTTGAGCCGCTGTACGAGCCTTTTTTTGCGCTTTCGCGCAAATATGGAAAGCCCGTTGCCGTCCATACCGGCGCGACCGCCGGTACCATGGGTATTCTAAAATACAGTCACCCCCTGACCCTAGACGAAACCGCGATCAAATACCCGGACGTCTCCATCGTCATGTGCCACTTTGGTAACCCGTGGTTGACAGACGCCGCGGCTTTAATGGCAAAAAACAGAAACATTTCCACGGATCTCTCCGGTATTCTGGAGGGAAAACCCGATATCGGAAATTTCGCCGTAAAATATCTCAGCTATATAGAGTATATAAAGACATGGCTCCAGTATGTCAATTCCTATGACCGTATCATGTTTGGAACCGACTGGCCGCTTGTGAACATCCCGTCGTATATAGCGTTCACGAAGCTCCTCATTCCGGAGGAATATTGGGAGAATGTCTTTTTCAAAAGCGCAAACACGATATATAGACTTGGATTATAAACAGCAGCATCCCCGCAGACTTAGTCTGCGGGGATGCTGCTGTTTAATAACTTCCGCCTGTTTTTCCGTGATAATCGCCCCGCATCTCCCAAAAGGGCAGACATCCGTGAAAACTTTTACACATTGCGGCAACAAAATTTCTCTCGATAGCGGCAGTTATGCCCGTTTTATTAACCAACGACCGCTAATTCAGGCTGTCGAGATCCACTCCCCAGTCGGCTATTATGCGATTAAGCAGCCGCGTCAGCGCTATCGTGCCGTCACGCGTTATCAGAACGCTCGCCACCTCATCAGCCACCTGAGCGGACACATCCGTCAGTGAGCCGTTTTTTGTGCTGAAATTGTGCTCGTTATATATATGCGCAAAGGAAAGTGCAATCTCTGACTGGTTTTTGTTATGCGTCACGTTAAATGTGTTTGAAAATACCGGTTTCATATTATTACCTCCCATGCGCTAAGCGCACAAATTTATGCAGGCTTCCTGTCTTGCGCATCAATATCTGGTGCCGTGCAACCGGCGGAAACGGCGCGTTAAAATATAATACGAATTCTTTCAATGATTAAACCCGTTATTTAAATATTTCCGCCGTCACGAAGAGCCTTCCCTTGCGGGAAACCCCTCCGCAGTTTTTTATCTGCCCCTTGCCGCGCCCCCGTACGGAAATGGTGTCACCCTCGTTTACTCCCGTGTCGGTTTTAAGGCATTCCCTATAGTTCAGCGTAACCGCCCCCTGCTCGATAGAATCAGCCATCGCCGTGCGCGACTGACCGAACATCCCGGCCGCTACTGCATCGAGCCTCATGCTCTTTACCGTAAAGCTCACATCTTGAGTCTCCCGCACCGGCGCCGGAACGGCGGAAAGAGGCACCTCTTGTACTGAAACGCCGTATTTCCCTATCCTGTCAAGACTGAGCAGGATATGCTTTGCCACTGTCGGCAGGCAGAAAAAATACGCCGTATCGCCGGAGACGAAAATATCTCCCAAAAACTCCCGCCGAATGCCAAGCGCTAAAATGGCGCCCAGAAAGTCGCGGTGACCCGGCAGGGCAAATTTGGTGACGGCTTTTATCGCCGTTATATAATCATCCGGCTCGAAGGTGTCTTTACCCATATAGTACGGCAGGAAAAATGCGGCCTTCCTCTCACATCCGGACACTCCGCCGAAGAGAAGCAGATTATCGTACTTCGCCCCCGCCGAAAAACGCAAAACGTCCGCCTCCTCCGCCGGTGTGAGGAACGCCGTCTGCGTTACCGCCGCCGTATCTTCGCACCTTAAGTGGAGCTGCGCTATGTACTTTAAAAGCTGATTGGCTTCCGTACCGCAATTCCCCTTTCGATTCCTTCTTTTTCTCTTTTCTCCGCTTCCATTGCTTTTACCAGCGCCTTCGAGAGCTGATCGGGACAGGAGGTGTTTTTCTTACCGCACCTTATCCCTTTGAGGATTGGTATGACTTCTTCGGCCCTCTTCCCTTTTACGAGCCGCATTATTCCCTGGAGGTTCCCGTCACACCCACCTATTATTCTGACGTCCTCTATGACACCATCCTTTAGCTTGATATCCATTTCTCGGGAGCAGACTCCCTTGGTGTAGTAGACCGTGTCCATTTCATCTCTCCCGTATCAAAATTACTCATATTATACCGCTTGCCTCATAAAAATACAACATACGAAAGACCGGAGGTGGCGGTAAATGAAGAGACGTTATGCAACGGCAAATCCCCCCGCATGGGGTGCAATTATAAAATTAATAGTTCTCCTTGTCGCAGTATGCCTGCTATTGGGCATTTGCGCGCGTTCCTGTTCTTATGAATCGGCAACAGGGCTGCTATCCGGCGCAAATATAAACGACGAGACCGCGATAAAGCTTTTTGCCTTCACATTTGGGCTGCCAAGCAGCGACGACCCTGATCTTCTTACGGCAGCTATTCTTTTCGAATCCCCGTCGCTCCGCCCTGCGTATGAGACATATATGCAGGGAACTGCGGAAGCTGAGTCTCCCCCATCTGAAGATAATACAGCCGACGCGGATACAACGCCTGCATCTTCCATTCAGGAAGCTCCGGAGGAGATAGACGAGAACCCAGACGACACACAGGATAATCCCGTGCCGGACAGGGTTGAAACTACAATAACCGGCGAAAACTCTTCGGGATATCTGAGCGCGGATGGAATAGTCATAAAAAACAAGTCGGCTTACGACATTGACATTGAGAAATTACTGAACAGCGAAATCCAGTTCAAGCTTGATCTGGACGAACCGCAGGTACTGATAATCCACACTCACGGGAGCGAGGCATATACGCCCGATGGTGACGACGTCTATACCGAATCCGACCCCTCACGCACCGAGGATAAAAACTTTAGCGTTATACGCGTCGGAGACGAGCTTGCCGAAACTTTTGAATCGCGCGGCATTAAAGTCATTCACGACCGGGATCTGTACGATTACCCGAGCTATACCGGCTCATATACCCGGTCTCTCGCCGCGATAGAGAATTATCTAAAGGAATATCCGGACATAAAGATTGTTATAGACCTGCACCGTGATGCGCTTATAGGTAACGACGGCACCGTATATAAGACAGTAGCGAATATAAACGGCGAGACCTGTTCTCAGGTCCTTCTGATCGTAGGCACGGATTCTTCCGGTCTTACACATCCCAATTGGAGGCAGAACATGAGCCTCGCCCTGCGCCTTCAGGCGTCTATGGCAGAAAAATATCCGAAGTTGGCACGGCCCCTCACAGTCTCCGAGTACCGGTATAACCAGCAGGCGACCACCGGCTCCATGATATTGGAGGTTGGCTGCAACGGGAATACCCTGCAGGAGGCGCTTTCCGCCGTGCGGTATTTCGGCGATGCGGCCGCGGACGTCTTATTAACGCTCGCTGATACTGAAATTGGCTGACTTTAAGCCGGTTCTACACTTTTTGCAGCATAAAAGGAACCGCCTCACTGAACGGAGGCGGTTCCTTCCCATTATACCTTTTATGCCTTTTTAAGAACAATCTTGTCCTCCTCGGCGGTGGCGGTAACGCGGTCCCCCTTTGTTACTTCCCCGTCAAGTATTTTCTCAGCTATGCCGTCCTCAATAGCGTTTTGTATTGCCCGGCGAAGCGGTCTCGCGCCATATACCGGGTCAAATCCGCGTTTTGCCAGAAGCTCTACGGCGGAATCTTCGGCCGTTAGCTCGATGCCCATGTCGGAGACACGCGCTTTTACGACGGTGAGCATGTTGCCCGCTATCTCCTTTATATTTTCGCGTGTGAGCTGGTGGAAGACTATTATTTCATCCACTCTGTTAAGAAACTCCGGTTTAAAGGTCTTTCGCAGGTCGCCCATGACAGCCACCCGAATCTTTTCGATCGAGACAGTCTCGGATTTGTCATCGGAATCGAGAGAAAAGCCCAGATGCTTCTGCTTATCTGTGATATTTTTAGCGCCGACGTTCGATGTCATTACGATGACTGCGTTTTTAAAACTGATGCGTCTCCCCTGAGAATCTGTGAGCAGGCCGTCCTCCATGATCTGGAGCATGATGTTGAATACGTCCTCATGCGCCTTTTCTATTTCGTCGAACAGTATAACCGAATACGGGTGTCGGCGAACCTTTTCTGTGAGCTGTCCGCCCTCATCGTAGCCCACATAGCCCGGAGGCGAACCGATTAGCTTCGAGACTGTGTGCTTTTCCATAAATTCGGACATATCAACGCGGATCATCGCGCCCTCATCACCGAACATGGCCTCTGCAAGAGCCTTACAGAGCTCTGTCTTGCCAACGCCCGTGGGTCCGAGGAAAAGGAACGAACCTATCGGACGCTTCGGATCCTTAAGGCCTACCCTGCCTCGGCGGATGGCCTTGGATACGGCTGCGACCGCCTCCTCCTGGCCTACTACGCGCCTGTGCAGAATCTCCTCCATGCGGAGCAGCCTTTTGCTCTCGTCTTCCGTTATGCTGGTGACAGGTATGCCGGTCCAGCCGGAGACGACTGCCGCAATATCCTCCGGCAGCACCTCGCGGCTGCCCGTGCGCCTGCTGTCATCCCAGCCGCGGCGCAGCTGTTCAAGCTCTGCTCTCTTCGCCTTCTCCTTGTCACGTACGGCGGCCGCGCGTTCAAAGTCCTGATTCTGTACGGCGGATTCTTTTTCCGACGCGAGGGAGTCAACCTCGTATTCCATCGCCTTCAGGCTTGGCGGAAGCTTCAGGCTATCCATTCGAACGCGGGAAGCGGCCTCGTCTATGAGGTCAATTGCCTTATCCGGCAGGTACCTGTCATTGATATAACGCGCCGACATCGTCACTGCGGCCTCGATGGCCGCGTCCGTTATCTTCAGCCTGTGGTGCGCCTCGTATTTGTCGCGGAGCCCCTTCAGTATCTGTATAGACTCATCCTGCGTCGGCTCATCCACCGTGACCGGCTGGAACCTGCGCTCGAGCGCCGCGTCCTTCTCTATATATTTACGGTATTCGTTCAGCGTCGTCGCGCCGATGACCTGTATCTCTCCGCGCCCCAATGCCGGTTTTATTATGTTCGCGGCATCTATTGCCCCCTCCGCGGCGCCGGCTCCGATCAGGGTATGCAGCTCGTCTATGAAGAGGACTACATCCTTTGCCTTTTTAACCTCCTCGATGGCATTCTTTATTCTCTCCTCAAAGTCGCCGCGGTACTTCGTCCCCGCGACCATGCCGGTGAGGTCAAGGGAGACCACTCTCTTGCCGCGGAGAGTCTCAGGCACATCTCCTGCAATTATGCGCTGCGCAAGCCCCTCGGCTATTGCTGTCTTGCCTACTCCCGGCTCACCAATAAGTACCGGGTTGTTCTTAGACCGGCGGGAGAGTATCTGCACGACCCGCTGTATCTCCTTGTCGCGGCCGATCACGGGATCGAGCCCGCCCTTTGAGGCGACTTCCGTCAAATCGCGCGAAAACTGATCCAACGTCTTAGTCTCCGATCTTTTGCCGCTCTTCTCCCCGCCCGCGGTAACCGGCTGGCGATAATCCGCCGAGCTGAAAATATTCATAATGTCAGTATAGAGCCTGTTAAGATCAGCGCCGGCGGAAACAATTATCTTTGCGGCCGCCGAGTCGTATTCGCGCAGAATGCCCATGAGAAGGTGCTCAGTTCCCACATAGTTGTGGCCAAGGCGCGAGGCGTCCGCCGTAGCGAGTTCTATGACCCGCTTTGCCCGCGGCGTGAGTCCCTGTGGCGTCGTGTCGTCCGCTTCTCCCCGGCCCACTACCTTCTCAATCAGACTGAGTATCAGCACCGAGTCAAGACCAGCCTCTCGCAGGACTCTGGCGGCCGCGCCGCCGTTTTCTCTGGATATGCCGAGCAAGATATGTTCAGTTCCTACATAGCCGTGGCCGAGCTCCGCCGCGGCCTCATGCGCCAGCGTGAGAGCGGACTTGGCTCTTTCTGTGAACCTGTCTTCAAATCTCATAATTTTTTCACTCCTTTAAACCAATATAATTTATCCCGTTTTTGAGGATGGTATCCCCCTCAAATCATCTGATCCGCCGATACGGCGGTAAGTAGCCTTAATTTTACCGGGCTGAAATTCGGCGGTGCGATTTGTGCCCGATATAATAGTTATGGACGGAAAACCTTCCGCCCATAACTCAAATTGAAAATCATTTCTCCAGCTCGCGGATTTTGTCTCTGATTTCCGCGGCCTTTTCAAAGTCCTCTTTTTCGACCGCGCTTTTCATCTGTTCGCGGAGCATATTGAGTTCGCGGCGTTTCTGCATTTCCGGATCGACATCGATCTTTTCTCCGGTCTTAAGTTCGGGCGCCGGAGCTCCCGCACCGATGCTGCCGTCATCGAGACGGAACTCGATTCTCGGCATAAGCATGGTAGGCATTGAGAAGCTGAACCCCCTAGACGGGGAGAGTAAACCGCTTCTGCCGAAAAAGCCCTCGAACATATCCTCGAACATCCTGTCCATACCGGAAAAGAAGTCGCGGTCGGCGCCTATTTCGTTTGCGCACTCGCTGCACAGGTGCTTTTCAGTCACATTGCCGTTTATATTGGAAGAATAGTAGTAGTTAGCTTCACGTTTTCCGCATTTTTCACATTTCATTGTAATTACTCCTTTCACGAGTCACAGTGTATTAATCAGTATATGTTTAAGAATACTTGCGCGTACAACGCCGCGCTGCTCGGGATCTACCGGGCGAAGTGCCGAATTTCCTATCGCGGCCATCGTCAGATGCGCCGTTTCCTCGTCTATAGCGCCTCCGACAAGTACATTTGAGACGAGCGCCGCCGCAGACTGCAGATCTATGCTGTCGCCTATGGCGTTCACCGTATGCATAACGAGCTGCTTCGGATCCATGCGCACGCGGCGTATCCTTATGTATCCGCCGCCGCCGCGCCGGCTCTCTACAATATACCCGTGCTCAGGCGAAAACCGCGTCGCGATAACATAATTTATCTGGCTGGGCACACAGTTAAAGCGTGACGCAAGCTCCGCCCTCTGTAGTTCCGCAGTGCCGTCCGCCTCCGAAAGTGCCTCGCTTATAAATCCGGCAATAATATCACTCATTCCCAAGCCGCTCATCTTCTTTCTCGTTGCAATTTGTCCTTGACTATCTTTGACCTTATGCACATATAATACAGCCCGATGATCCATTTATCAATATTCTTATTTGACCTTTTCTGACCATCGTTCATGGCTTTTTTAATTTATCTCACTCATACTCGTCGTTTCTCATTATTTTGTGATTTTTCTAAGTTTTTTAAATCATCTGACTTTTGCACCGACCTTTGCGCCGCAGCGGAAAACCTTGTCTCATGTTCCATGCTCATTGGCGTACGGTTAACATCGGGGCATTCATTTCCTTTTTCAGATTTCAGCACTTTCCAACCTCCTTTTATACTAATTTATACTTATTATTTCAAAAATAAATATCTTTATGCGCTTATTAAAATTTCTTGTAAAAGATACATGCAAAAAAGAAAATTAACCTTTAAATTTCTTAATTCTTATGTTACAATGCAATTGCTAAATCCCATTGGCAGCACATAAAATAATGGAGGTACATAATTATGGCACGTAAAATTAGCGATGATTGCATTTCCTGTGGCGCTTGTGCTGAGATTTGCCCTGTTTCTGCTATCTCAGAGGGCGATTCCCACTACGAAATCGACGCAGATGCTTGCATCGACTGCGGCGCTTGTGAAGAAGGCTGCCCTGTCAGTGCAATCTCCGAGTAATCTTGATCACGTATTGAGGGCGATATGATGACATATCGCCCTCAATTCTTTATGGAGATAATTCTTTTGGAGATACTATTAATATGATTTATGATGAACTGTGGCCGAATGGGCCCCGTCTTTTAAGAGGCGATGGCGTCCTCACACTGGGTACCGATGCTGTCATGCTGGCAGCGTTTGTAAGAGTGGGCACGGCAAAGCACTTGCTCGATATTGGCTGTGGCTCCGGTATAGTATCACTCATCCTCGCGTGGGAAAATTCCGTCCTCTCGGCGGACGCCTTCGATATCCTGCCCCATGCGGCGGAACTTGCGCGGCAAAACGCTGAAATAAACGGACTTTCTGAAAGGCTTCGTACCTTTTGTGCCGATCTGCGCGATCACCGCTCCATGCCCGGTGCGGGCGCTTATGACATTGTCGTGTCCAATCCGCCGTATTTCCCGGCGGGGAGCGGTAAATCTGCGGATGGCGAATATATGGCCATTGCGCGCGAGGAACGGACGTGTACTTTGAAAGACATCTGCCAGGCGGCCGCATATTTCACGCGCTGGGGCGGCAAATTTGCGCTTGTCCATCGTCCGGAGCGTCTTTCCGAAGCTTTCTGCCGCCTGTCGGAGGCGGGTCTTGAGCCTAAGCGTCTGCGGCTCATCCAGAAAAACGCTGTCGCAGCCCCCAGTCTGGTGCTTATCGAGAGCCGGCGCGGCGGAAAGGCAGGCTTAATTATCGAGCCGCCTCTCATGCTCACTGACGAGGGCGGGGGCGACTCTGATGAAATAAAGCGAATCTATCACAGGGGTTGAAGAGAGGAAAACGACATGTCAGGTATACTATATCTCGTCGGGACGCCGATAGGAAATCTCGGTGACCTGTCCCCGCGTGCGGCGGAAACCTTTAAAAATGCTGACTTCATCGCGGCCGAGGACACTCGCGTGACCATAAAACTGCTCAATCATCTCGGAATAAAAAAACCGCTGGTGAGCTATTATGAGCATAACCGCATGGAGAGCGGCGAGAAGATTCTCGCAAGGATACTCGGCGGCGAGACATGCGCCCTGGTATCCGACGCCGGTATGCCGGCAATAAGTGACCCGGGCGAGGATCTCACCCGTCAATGTGCCGGAGCGGGAGTAGAGGTAATCTGTATACCCGGACCCTGCGCCGCCGTCTGCGCGCTGGCGCTGTCCGCTTTGCCGGCGGGCAGGTTTACTTTCGAAGGGTTTTTATCCACGGCGAAAAAAAGCCGCTTCCAACATCTTGAGGAGCTGAAATCGGAAAAAAGAACGATGATATTTTACGAAGCGCCTCACAAACTTCTGTCCACGCTGCATGATATGCTCGAATACTTCGGCGACCGGCAGATAGCTTTATCGCGTGAGCTCACGAAGATCCACGAAGAGACGCTGCGGATGACTCTCACTGAGGCGTCGGCATATTTTGAGGCAACCCCGCCGCGCGGCGAGTTTGTCCTCATAATCGCGGGAGCCCAGGAAATGGCGGAGCCGGAAATTACGCTCGAAGATGCGGTAGAATCTGTTCTCGCGTACCGCGAAAACGGCCTCTCTCTCCGTGACGCGGCAAAAAAAACCGCCGGGGAGACCGGCTTTCCAAAAAACGTACTTTACGACGGTGCCCTCAGAAAAGAATAATAACTACAATATTAAACCGGCGCGGACAAAAAATGTTCCACGCCGGTTTTTGACAACCTCCACCGCAGCGGCGGCTGTATTACCGGGATATTGCTTGAAAATTGTGAAATATTGGTATATAATATAATTACAGGCAGGCTTCTTTGTCTTTTGCAAAGGAGATGGTATATTGGAAAACAAAAAAATAAAAGTTGGCATAGGATTTGTAACCGGTAGGGAACCGTTTCAAGATGTATTAAGAAGTTATATTTATACTTTCAAAGAATCCGGCCTGGTGGAAAGCGAGCACGTCAGTCTTAACCTGTTCGTTGCGTATGACCTCAACTACAGAAATACGAAAAAGACTGACTATACCCCGATTGACGACGATATTTCGGAAATGCTGGACTCGCAGCATTTTATCGGGAAAGATGAAATAGAGAAAGCGAAGCGCCATCTTGCCAGCCGCGGAATCGCTGACGAAGAAGAGGCGTCTATGATCTTCGGAGCGGGATATGCCTCTCTGCGTAACGTCGTGCTTTACAGTGCGGTTGCCGAAGGTATGGACTGTTTGCTTTTTCTTGACGACGACGAATACCCCGTGGCGGTCACCAACACCCGGAATACCGCCGTATGGGGCGGACAGGAGGTGCTCAAAACACACCTGCACAACATAAGAGGCGCCGATATTACATACGGACATCACTGTGGCTATATCTCCCCCATCCCGTATATCCCGTTCACGGATGTCCTCAGCGAGGACATTTTTCGCCGTTTCATAGGGGCCATCAGCAACGACATCGTCAGCTGGGACAGCCTGAAAAGAACAATCACCAACGGCGGTGTGACCTATGCGGATACGGGCATATTGACGAGCAATGTCGGATATGAGGTGCCGGAGACAAACCACACAAAATTTATTTCGGGTTCCAACCTGTGTATAAATACAACAGACCCCGGAAGGGTCTTCCCGTTCTACAATCCGCCCGGAGCACGCGGAGAGGACACTTTCTTGAGTACCTGCCTTTCAGAGAGAAAGGTGATGCGCGTCCCATGTTATACCTTCCACGACGGGTTCTCGACCTATAACCACCTTCTGCTCGGCGTTCTGCCGATAAAGCTGCGCTTTATACAGGCGGATTCCGAGCAGATAACGACCCGCTTTTACAAGGCTTGCGTGGGCTGGATACGGTATAAACCGCTTCTTGTTTATATAACGGACCGTGACCGCTACGCGGATACAATAAGCGGCATGAAGGCTAACCTTGAAAAGACGCTTCCCGCAATATGCAAATATTTCGGCACCGAGGCGTTCTATGGTATATTAGACGAACTTGAAGAATACGACGCAAACGTGAAAAAGCACTACGACGATTTCATACAAAACAAAATAATCTGGGCAAGGATAATGGGTAGTGTAGAAAAACAAAATTAAGCACGATATTAATACTTTTATCCCATTAAAGGGGAGATAAGATTTGCGAGGAAATTTTTTGCCCTTTAAGACCGAGGAGGAGAGCGGGCTGCCGCCCGCCGACGAGAACACGGCAGCGCGGAAAATCAACCGCCAAGATATCCACCCTTTCGTGGGATAACAGTATTAAAGGGCGTTCGCAGTATACTGCGAACGCCCTTTATACTACTATTGATTGAGATAATGAAAATAAACAGCGAGGATGTTTTTTTATCCTCCCAGGCAGACGATGGCGGAGGGCCGTCGCCCGACTGGGAGGATAACGCCGCCGGGCGGAAAACAGTCCGCTTTTTATCATCAGGTTAATCGAATAGTCGTATTAAAATTTAATATATTTAAATATAAAAGTCTAGGCGCCCATATATCTCTGGTCAATGACCATCACGTCGGCGCCATTGAGTTCGGCCCTGACCCTCTTGCCGTTACACACTTCCGTAATTAGGCCAAAAAGCTCTTCCCCTATCTCGTCCACCGTTTTTTCCCCGCGAAGACTCGCGCTCGTATCGAAGTCCAGAAGGTCGTTTAACCACTCATATGTATGATGATTGCCGGTTACCTTTATTACAGGCGCTACGGCACAGCCCATTGGATTTCCCAGCCCCGTCGTAAAAACTACAACCTGTGCGCCCGCCGCTATCTCCGCCACAGTGGAAATCGGATCGTAGGCCGCCGTGTCCATAAAGGCTACTCCCTTTTCGTTTATCTGGTCGCCGTAGGCATAACAGCCGGTGAAGGGCCGCGTACCACTCTTTTTTATGCAGCCAAGGGATTTTTCCTCAAGCGTAGTGAGCCCACCGCGTATGTTGCCGGGAGAGGGGTTGCTGTCGCGCACATCTTCTCCATATGCAAAAAACGCCTTGTCCTTTTCAACGACGGCATCGTGTATCGCCTGTCCAATTTCCGGCGTTGCTCCCCGCTTCTTAACTATATGCTCTCCGCCTATAAATTCAGATGTCTCGCTTATTACCGCAGCTCCGCCCAAGTCAATCAGCTTGTCCGAAACTTTGCCGAGCACAACGTTCGCCGATGCTCCGGATGTGGGATCGGAACCGCCGCACTCGAGACCCAAAAGCAACTCGGAAATATCGCATTCTACCCGCTCGACGGCCTCCGCCTCACCGAGCATCTTCTGGACGATATCCGTGCCGCGCGCAACAGTGCGGGCAAGTCCGCCCTCTTTTTGTATCGTTATATAATAAACGGGCTTTCCCGGCGATTTAGCCTCAATTGCCGCCCTATATTTTTCCTCCTGAATGGCCTCGCACCCCAGGCCCACAATGAGTACGCCCCAGACATTCGGATTCGACAGCAGTCCCGACAGTATTTTCAGGCTCCTCTCAGTCTCCTGCTGGCACTGGCCGCAGCCAAACGGGTTCGTGAGCAGGACAGATCCCTTGGCACAATTCACGATTCTCTCCGCGGCGACCGTACTGCAGACGACACCTGGCATTACTACAACATGGTTTCTCACACCCACTTTGCCGTATGGCCTTTTATACCCCATAAATGTCATTTCTCATTCCCCCTCAATAAAGCCCACCGGCTTAAGATTATGCGTATGAACATAGTCCCCTGGCTCGATATCAGTTTCAGCTCTTCCTATTTTTTCGCCGTATTTATATACAAAATCTCCAGCCTTGACTTTGACAACCGCCACCTTGTGATACGCCGGCACATCAGATTTTGCAATAACGCTCTTAATCTTGCCGAAGCAGCTGAAAGTAACCTTTTCTCCCTTTTTTATATCGGCTGTGACGATGACGCAGGAATCTGTATCTTCGATATGTACGGAGTTAACCAAAGCAAAACCCTCATTTCTGTCCTGCGGGGTTCTTCCGCAGGAAATATATTGGCTTCCGCCAAAAATCATGCCGGCAGAAAGCCTGCCGGCAGTATTATGCTTGGTTCATATTTTTAATCTCTTTTTCTGTTTTAGCTATTTGCCTTTTAGCTCTTCGATGCAGCTATGGCAAATATTCTTACCTTTGTAGTTCATCACATTCTTGGCGTCATTGCAAAAAATGCACGCAGGCTCGTACTTTTTGAGAATGATTGTGTCCTCGTTTACATATATCTCCAGAGAGTCCTTCTCTTCGATATCAAGCGTACGCCGAAGTTCAATGGGTATTACAATCCTTCCCAGTTCATCTACTTTTCTAACTATTCCTGTTGATTTCATAATTGTTCCTTCTCCTTATATTTGGGCGTTACTCCGCCCGACTAATTCATGTTATCTTCACTTTGCCAGTATAACACACGGTAATATTTTGTCAATATCTGTCAACAGCAATTTATAAAAAATTAATATTATTTTTTAAAATTGGGGGTGAAAAGTATGACAATGGCCTGGATATGGGCCGGAATCGCCGTTATATCTCTGGTATATGGCGCTCTTGCGGGAAATCTGCCCGCCGTGTCAGCCGCCGCGATAGACGGTGCCGGCAACGCTGTGACGCTCTGTCTAGGCATGTGCGGGGCTATCTGTCTCTGGTGCGGACAGATAGAGGTTATGAAGAGAGCGGGGCTTATGAAAAAGCTCTCCGCCCTGCTGAGACCTGTACTTTCGCGCCTTCTTCCGGAAAGTGCGAAAGATCCTGAAACAATGGGCGCGGTATCCGCAAACGTCTCCGCCAATCTCCTGGGGTTAGGAAATGCCGCGACGCCTATGGGAATCAAAGCCGCCACGAGAATGGCAAAAGGCAAAGCTGTCGCCTCGGACGACTTGTGTACGCTGACAGTACTAAACACTGCGTCCGTCCAACTCATTCCGGCAACTGTCGCAGCGGTGCGCGCTGCCTGCGGAAGCGCGGCTCCGTTTGATATCCTGCCCGCCGTGTGGGCAACATCTATTGTTTCAGTTGCCGCCGGACTTTCAACAGTAAAACTTCTGGCAAGATTGTGGAGACGATAGGTGGACACTTTCTCCTTCATTGTCCCCGGTATACTTGCGCTCACCGCGGTATATGCGCTGGGAAAAAAGGTGGATGTATTCTCCGCCCTGACCTGTGGCGCTAATTCCGGGCTTCAGGTCGTCCTTAAGATATTTCCGTCGCTCGTCGCTCTGTTATCCGCCGTTTCCATGCTGCGCGCCTCAGGCGCCCTGGACGCAGCTACGGCTGTTCTCACCCCGGTATTTCAGTTTTTCGGGATACCGCCCGAAACGGCATCTCTTGTCTTCCTGCGGCCCATAAGCGGGAGCGGCGCTCTCGCCGTTGGTTCGGAGATAATATCTAAATATGGTGCGGATTCGCTTCTGGGACGCACCGCTGCCGTCATGCTCGGTTCGACGGAGACCACTTTCTACGTTATTGCCATCTACTTCGGCGCGGCAAACGTCAAAAAGACCCGCTATGCCATACCTGCTGCGCTATGCGCTGATCTGGCAGGTTTTATTGCGGCATCCTTTTTCACACGGCTGTTTTTCGGCAAATAAGGGATTTACAGTCTCTCCATAGCGCGCCTGTATATCGCTTTTATGTCGTCAAAAGCCGCTGTACGCGGGTTTGCAAGCACGTTCCCGCTCTTCAGTGTGTCCGCACACATCCTGTCGAGCGTCTCCTCCGAGATGCCGCCGGCCTGAACGATCTCCCTTACGTCGGATAAGGAACCGGGTATGCCAAGATCGGTAAGAAGCTGTCTTGCTTCACTGACCAGAGCTCCAGGCCCATACGGCGGGGCGAACGGGCCCTTGTCCTTTTTCAGAAAACCATGTATTTTCTGATACCTGCCCGTGTCGGCAAGCTCGTTATATTCGAGCACAGCGGGCATAAGTACTGAATTTGCCACCCCATGTGGGACATTATAGTAAGCGCTCACAGGATGCGACATCGCATGTATGTCGCCGAGCCTCGCCCAGGCAAAGGCCATTCCCGCAAACATGGAACCCACGAGCATGGCATCCGCCGCATCTGCATTTGCTCTGCAGGCTACGAAGGCACGGATATTCGCGCCGATAAGCTCCATTCCCTTTTCCGCGACGGCGTCAGTAAAAGGCGACGCCCCCTGCGATAGATACGCTTCCATTGCGTGAATGAACGCGTCCACTCCGGTCGATGCGGCGATAAACGGAGGCAGAGAACGAATGAGAAGAGAATCTAATATGGCGTATTTTGGGATTATCTTAGGGCTGATTATAGCGAATTTCCAGTCTCTCCTGTGGTCTGTTATAACTGCATTCGCCGTGACCTCCGAACCGGTACCGGCCGTCGTCGGTATCGCTATAAGGGGTACAACATCGCCCGGAACCCTGCCCAAGCCTTCATAGTCCGTTATCTCCCCGCCGTGAACCGCAAGCACAGCAACAGCTTTCGCAACGTCCATCGGACTGCCTCCGCCGAGCGCAACAATACTGGTCGCTCCACAGGCCTTATAACAAGCGAGCGCGGAGTTAACCGTCTCTACTGAAGGATTAGGCTCAACATCGAGAAAAGATACCACGGACAGATGCTTTTCATTGCAAACACTGATTACACGTTCAACAATGCCGAGCTTTTCAAGTCCGTGGTCGGAGATGACAAAAGTGCTGCCGGAGCCGCATCTATCCAGAATATCAGAGAGCTTGGAGAGACTTCCGACACCGAAAATGACATCTTCCGGTACAGAAAACGTAAAACTATTCATAATTTTGTTGCCCTTTGGAACCTTTTCATAACTGTGTTATACTTCGTCAAAAAAAGTAATCCTTTTTAATATAATAACTTAAATTAAATTATTATATTATCCATACTTATAATACGATTTAAAATGCAAAAAACATTCCATCTTTCGACAAATTTTTTTATTTTTTTACATTTTTTGCGGTGCGGTAACGCCGACTATGGTGAGGCAGTTTTTTATTACCATCCGCACTGTGTCCGCAAGTTTGAGCCGGGCGTCCAAAACCGCCTCTTTCTCACCCTTTATACGGCAGGCGTTATAAAACCTGTGGAAACGCGCAGCAAGCTCAATAACATAGCGGTTTATGCGGGATGGGTCATAGTCGCGGGAGGCCATTCGTATCTCCTCCGGCATCTGGGAGAGCTGTTTAATCAGCTCCCGCTCGACATTTGAAGACAATACCGAAAAATCTATATCCTCCGCCCTTTTTATGGTATGCCCCGTCTCTGCGAGGGCGGTTACCAGGCTGCATATTCTCGCGTGTGCATACTGGACATAGTATACCGGGTTTTCGCTGTCCTGTCTGACGGCGAGACCCAAGTCGAATTCGAGGTGCGTGTCCGGCTTTGCGTTAAAGAAAAAGCGACAGGCATCAACCGATATTTCGTCAAGCAGGTCGTTTAGCGTAAGCGCCTTACCTGTACGCTTTGAGACCTTGACCGTCTCTCCGTCCCTGGTGAGGCGCACCATCTGCATAATGAGAAAGTCAAGTTTAGAACTGTCAATCCCAAGAGCCGCAGCGCCCATTGACGCTTTAAAACGAATCGCGTGGCCGTGGTGGTCGGCGCCCCAGACATCTATGACACGGTCGAATCCGCGCTGGACAAATTTATTCCTATGATATGCTATATCAACGGCATAATAGGTATAAAAGCCGTTGGCGCGTCGCAGCACCTCGTCCTTGTCCGCGCCGAGCTCCGTGTTCTTCAGCCAGAGCGCACCGTCCTTCTCGTACGTGTAACCGCTGTCCGAGAGGAGCTTAACAGTTTCCTCAACATAGCCGGACTTGTGCAGGCTGCTCTCCAGAAACCATTCGTCGAAGCTTATTCGATATCTCTCAAGGTGTTTTTTCATTTGGGCTATATTATACGGCAGGGCAAACTCGACGAATGCCTGCCGCCTCGCATCGCCGTCCATTTCTGCGAACTTTCTTCCGTCTCTCTCATAGAGTAACTTTGCAAGTTCCTTTATGTCATCGCCGTGATAACCGTTATCGGGGAATTCAACCGAATTCTCGCCTAAACAGAGCTGCAGATATCTCGCCTCAATTGATTTCGCAAAAAGGTCAACCTGGTTGCCCGCGTCGTTCACATAGAATTCGCGCCATACATTGTATCCCGCTTTTTCAAGAACAGCTGCCAGGGTATCACCTAAAACACCGCCGCGCGCGTTACCTATGGTCATGGGGCCCGTCGGGTTTGCCGAGACAAACTCCACCATTACCCTTTCACCGTGTCCGACGTCCACACTTCCATAGTCATCCCCGTCCGACTCTATTCCTTTCAACACCTCGCCATACCACTTGCCGGAGAGCCTGAAATTCATAAATCCCGCGCCGGCTATTTCTACGCTGTCAAAATAGCTGCCCTTGAGATCGAGCTCTTCTACAAGGGCCTCAGCTATCTTTCTTGGCGACAGCTTCATGCCGCGCGCCGCCGCCATCGCATAGCCGCAGGCATAATCGCCATGACCCGAGTCCTTCGGTATCTCAATGGAACCCTTCATCTCGCACAGTGCGGGCAGGATCCTCTTTTCGGCGGCCTTTTCATATGCCGCTCGGATTAGCCAGTCTATCTGACATTTTGCCGCATCTATCATATTCGACATCATCATCAGCACTCCTTTACGTTGATTTTAAAAGTGTTCCGGCTTATTGGCGTATTATCCATATCGATGAGATAATGTATCTCAAGATTTCCGCCGCCGTCATGCAGCTTTGCCGTCACGCCGTGGGTGTTTACCCCCATGGTGACTGCCCCAAACGGCGTCTCATAGGCGAAGTAGTTCTTCTTCCCCTCGCAGAACACCATTCGGGTATTGACCGCCCCTTCCCGCGTCAGTGTAACGGTATCGTCCTTTACCTCAAACGTGGTCTTCGTGCCCTCGAGTCCCGTAAGTTCGCTCTCCATATAACTGAAAACGGCAACCCCGTCCGCGTGATGATATTCACCGTCAGTGACGAGCTCCACAACGTCTTTTTCGTCGTTTTCCGGTATCTGTATACCTTTTATGGAAATAATAGCTTTTTTCATCCAGTTTTCCTTATTTTTTAATTCAGGAGAATATTTTACACTTTTTAGGGCGGTTTGTCAAAAGGCATCCAGCGAAACCTGCTCTACTTCGCCGAAAACGCTGCTTTCCAGGAATACCGAGGCCATATGTGCAAAATCTTCCGTACTGTCCGTGACAAAAAATCTGTGGCGCCCCGCGCCGGGATAATCTGATAAAAGCGCGTTTTCGTCCAAATATTTGGATACCGCCTTTGCCGTTTCCTCTCCGGGGCTTATTAACGTAACGCCGTCTCCCATAGTACGTGATATAATGCGATGCAGAAGGGGATAATGCGTACATCCTAAGATGAGCGTATCGATACCCTTTTCGCGCAGAGGCGTCAGATATTCTTCGGCCACAGTTTCTATTACGATGTCCCCCGGCTCCGTACGTCCGTTTTCTATGAGCGGAACGAAGAGCGGGCATGCCCGGCCATAGACCTTTGCCTCAGGGGAAAATCTCCTTATGTAGCGGTCGTAGGTACCGCTTTTTATCGAGGCCGCCGTGCCGACGAGCCCAATTTTTTTGTTTTTTGTAACCTCTGCGGCTTTTTTTACCGCTG
The DNA here is from genome assembly GCA_050253535.1 of Oscillospiraceae bacterium. Lineage (GTDB taxonomy): Bacteria > Bacillota > Clostridia > Oscillospirales > Oscillospiraceae > JBFWIW01. The sequence continues at coordinate 30,711 of JBFWIW010000013.1, read as the reverse complement.
CCTCAACGACGCCGAAAACCGGCACCGCATAGTCGCCGGAAATTTCGTCCAGTGCGTTTGTGCTAACAGTTCCGCAAGCAACGACGACCGCTTTTATATCGAATTTCTGCAAAAAAGCGATATCCTGTCTCGCGTATTTTATTATCGTCCCCCGCGAACGGGAGCCGTAGGGCAGCCGGCCTGTGTCGCCGAGGTAAATTATGTCCTCATGCGGTAAAAACGCCATAAGCTTTCTCAATGCGGTTAGCCCGCCAAGACCCGAGTCAAAGACCCCGATAGGTCTCCTATCCATATGATCACTTCCTCAAAAAAGCGTGCGGACGCGGCTTGCCGTCTGTCAGCGCGCTTTCCATATGATATGCTATAAGCGCAAAGAAAACAAGCCTTTATTGTATTCTTGTGTGGAATTTCTAACGCTTTCGTGCTATAATATAATGATAAAACATCTCCGATGTGTCGACCGATATTTGAGGGAGGTCTGCCGTCATGAACATCGAACTTACCGAGAAAGAATTCCGTCGTCTTCTGGACATGGTTTATATAGGAAACTGGATTCTGAATTCCACTCGGGAAAACGACCGTATAGCTGACTATGACCACGTTGAAAGTAAGATTTTTGCACAATGCGCGAAAACGGGTATGCATTCTCTCTACGAAATACGCGACGGTGAGATCCTCCCTTCCGCCGCTTTCGAAGACGGCGGCATACACGAGGCGATAATTGACTACGAGGACACCGTTTTTTTTGAGATACTTGCAGAGGAACTCGCCCGAAAGGACATGAACTTTGAGCCGATAAGCTCTGATAATTTCGACGAGCTTACAGACCGTATTGACGAATATATAGAAGAATTTGAGCAAAACGGAGTAGAAAATATCTCTCTTGATAAATAAAAAGATCCTGTGGGAGAAATTATGAACAACAAGAAAACAGACAACTCAAGTGAATTTTTATCATGGGTTATCATATTTATTTGCTTCTTGGCGGTCTGGCCGCTGGGTCTTTTTCTGCTTCTCGCAAAGCTTGGCGTGATCGGCAAGGCCCGAAACTATGCAAAAAATTACGCCAGGCCGACGAATGCCGTTCTTGAAAACCGCTTTCAGGCATATATGCGTATCGTCGAGGGCCAAGCTTCCGTGTCTATGGACAAAATAGCCTCAGCCGCCGGCGTCTCATACGAAACCGCTTTGCGCGAGGTGCAGCAGATGCTGACCCTCGGCAAATTCGGCCCCGAGGCGTATATTAACTATATGACAAAAGCCCTGATCCTTCGCTCGTCCGCCGGCGTTTCCGCCGGTCCGGATAAAAAAAGCGCTGCCCCGGCTGTTGACAAAAAAACGGAGGAAGCCTCCGATGCAGAGTTCAGGCCGGCGTTGCCCTCCGCCAAAAAATATAGGATGGCGCTGCGAGTACTTCTCCTTATTTTCGGCCTTATATTTACTTTTGCCGGCGCTGTCGCCATGCTGAGTTCTGCGGCCATAATCGCCGGAATGGTATCCGGGACTGCCGGGCTCCTGGAAATTTTCTTTTCTGCGTTCATTTTCGCAGGCGGCTGCTCCGCGCTTTTTGTCCGCTCGCATATAAAAAAGCGCGTCAGACGTTTCGCAATATACATGCCGATCCTGTCGGGAAGAAAAAGCGTCTCCATAGCCGTCCTGGCCGAAACCGCCGGCGTGTCCGAGAGCGTTACGAGACACGACCTGGAGATAATGGTAGAAAATGGTTACTTGGGGCCTTCCGCATATATTAATGTCGGGGCCGGTCTTCTCGTCCTCACGCCGGATGCCTATACCGAGGACAGAGCGGAACCACCCCATATGGACGAGCCCTCCGACGATTCATATTCCTCGATACTGCGCGAGATAAGGCAGCTCAATGATGCCATCCCGGACCCCGCCGTCTCTGAACGGATATACCGAATAGAAGAAATAACGTCAAAAATATTCGGGATAGTGCAGGAAAAGCCTGAAAAGCTCCCCCAGATAAAGAGTTTTATGAGTTATTATCTCCCAACGACGTTAAAGCTGCTTCGTTCGTACAGCGTATTTGAGAGGCAGGGTATAACAGGCGACAACATAGAGGATGCAAAAAAGAACATAGAGCGCATCCTCGATTCCCTTGTGAGTGGTTTTACCAAGCAGTTCGATCAGCTGTTCATATCCGATGCGATGGATATCTCAACGGATATAAACGTCCTTGAATCCATGCTAAAAAAGGACGGGTTCACTGGCGACGGCGCGGACTTTCAGGTGGCAGGGGGCCATTAACTGAAACCCAAACAACATGATGGTTAATACTGTTATCCCACTAAAGGGAAGACAAGATTTAAAAGGCGGTTCAGGGTTAATACCCCTGAGCCGCCTTAACACCGCAGAGAATAAATGATTTACATCTATGTCAAAAGGCAGAATATAAGTCCGTAAAGTACAGAAGCCGATATTCCGAACACAATGACGGGACCGGAGATAATAAACATTTTAGCGCTCATGCCGGTAACATAGCCCTCGCTCTTAAACTCAAGGGCAGGCGCTACCACCGAATTAGCAAACCCTGTTATTGGGACCAGAGTGCCCGCGCCGGCAAACTTAGCTATATTATCATATATTCCAAGCCCTGTTAAAAACGCCCCAAGGAACACAAGCGTTATAGATGTCGCAGTAGCAGCGTCCTCTTTCGAAAGGCCAGCCGCAGCATATCCGTTTGTTATGGCCTGCCCTATGCAGCAGATTAACCCGCCCACAATAAATGCCAGCACGAGATTTTTGCCCATCGGCGAGTTCGGCGATTTTTGTTTTACATAATCACCGTAATCTTTATTCGTCATTTTCATAAAATAACCTCCCATGCTTTCTTGTACAGTATTTAATAAAAGCCTCCCTCACGCGGGAGAGAAATCAGCGCATTAAGTGTCAGTGTGAGATCATTCACACTGACACCTCTTTTTGTATTTTCCCGCAAATGGAGGTAATTATACGCAGCCGCCAGGCTTACTTATCGTTGCTTTTTTATCAATACTACTATTTGATTGAGATGATAAAAATAAAAGCGACGATGTTTTTTGTCCAGCAAGGCAGACTTGTGATGGCGGGTTGTCGCCCGCCTGGGAGGATAACGCCGCTGGGCAGAAAACAGGCCGCTTTTATCATTAGGTTAATCGAATAGTATTATAAAACGATGCAGCGACCAGTTTAAAGTCTGTCATCTGTCCATTGCAGTGTTAAAACAAAGGGCTGTCTCAAAACGTCGATCCCACGTTTTGAGACAGCCCTTAATTATTGTTGGACTGCTTCGTTGTTATACCAATTCAAGGACTGCCATCTCGGCTGCGTCGCCACGGCGGGGTCCTATCTTTGTGAGGCGGGTATATCCACCTTCGCGCTCCGCATATTTTGGAGCGATCTCAGTGAACACCTTTGTGACCACGTCTTCCCGCGTCATGAAGGAAAGAGCCTGGCGGCGGGTCGCAAGGGTGTTCTTTTTGCCAAGCGTTATCATTTTCTCAGCAAGGGGAGCGATCTCTTTAGCTCTCATGACTGTGGTCTCCATCTTTCCGATGTCAAGAAAATCTGTGACCTGCTGTCTGAGCATTGCCATACGCTGATCCGTTGTCTTGCCAAGTTTGCGTGTTCCAGGCATATTGTTTACCTCCTAATAGAGCGTTCTCTAAGTTAATTGTTTTCATCGCTCGCCAGCTTAAGTCCCAGCGTGTCGAGCTTGTGTACTACCTCTTCCAGCGACTTGTGACCGAGGTTGCGAACTTTTATCATTTCGTCCTCAGTCTTGGAGATAAGATCCGCGACCGTGTTGATGTTCGCGCGCTTGAGGCAGTTAAAGCTGCGGACGGAGAGATCCAGCTCTTCTATCGTCATCTGCATAACGACAGGCGGCTTTGAATCGGCCTTTGGCTTTACTATGTCCTCATTACCGATGGTGTCGGAGAGATCGGTAAACAGGGCAAAGTGCTCGCATAGTATCTTCGCACCGAGCGACACAGCATCTCTGGCCGTTATGGTCATGTCTGTCCAGACCTCGATAGTCAGCTTGTCAAAGTCGGTCATATTCCCGACACGGGTATTCTCAACCGTGTAGTTGACCTTCAGAACCGGGGTGTAAATGGAGTCGATGGGTATGACGCCGATTATGGGCTGCTGGAGCTTGTTGCGTTCCGCGGAGACGTAGCCTCTTCCGTGGGAAAGTGTGAGCTCCATGTTCAGCGATGCGCCGGAGCCGAGAGTCGCTATATGCATGTCGGGGTTTAACACCTCGACTTCGCCATCGGCTCTTATGTCGCCGGCAGTAACTTCACACTCACCCATGGCATCAATATAGACCGTCTTCTGTCCCTGGGAGTGAAGCCTTGCAATTATTCCCTTAAGATTGAGGACTATCTCGGTCACGTCCTCCTTAACTCCTGGGATGGTTGAAAACTCGTGCTGGATTCCGGCGATCTTTACCGCCGTGACCGCTGTTCCTGGGAGGGAGGAGAGAAGTATCCTGCGAAGAGAGTTGCCCAAAGTCGTTCCATAGCCACGCTCAAGGGGTTCGACGATATACTTGCCGTATGAATCGTCGCCCGGAGTCTCGATACATTCAATGCGCGGCTTTTCTATTTCTATCATAAACTATTACCCTCCTTTTAAGTTGGGCGCAAAAGCGCCGTATTGTTTCAGCTTACCAATTTGAGGGTCAGTATACTACTTGGAATAGAGCTCGACGATAAGCTGCTCCTCAACGGGAAGATCTATGTCCTCTCTCGCCGGAGCCGCAACTACCTTTGCCGTAAAGTTTGCTGCGTCATATTCCAGCCACTTCGGGGGCTGGCGGAATGCATTAGCCTCAATGACGGCCTTAAACTTCTCGATACTGCGGCTGGATTCCTTAAGAGTAATAATCATCCCGGGCTTTACAAGGAAAGAGGGTATGTTTACCTTTTTTCCATCGACCATAAAATGGCCGTGGCGGACAAGCTGTCTTGATTCTGGGCGGCTCATAGCAAAACCAAGTCTGTAAACGACATTATCGAGACGTGTCTCGAGGATAGCCAAAAGGTTTTCGCCCGTCTTGCCCTTTTTCTTGCTTGCAATCTCAAAGTATCCTTTGAACTGGCTCTCAAGGACGCCGTAATATCTCTTGGCCTTCTGCTTCTCGCGAAGCTGAGTGCCATATTCGGAAGCCTTCTTGGCCCTGCCCTGACCATGCTGTCCGGGTGCGTATGCTCTGCGGGTCACGCCGCACTTATCAGTATAACATCTGTCCCCCTTCAGGAAGAGCTTCTGGCCCTCTCTGCGGCAAAGGCGGCAGACTGCGTCGGTATATCTTGCCATATGCTTTCTCCTCCTTAAACTCTGCGTCTCTTAGGCGGACGGCAACCGTTGTGCGGTATGGGGGTCACGTCTTTTATCATCGTGACCTCGAGGCCGGCCGACTGAAGTGCGCGGATCGCTGCCTCACGACCGGAGCCGGGGCCCTTAACAAAGACCTCGACAGTTTTGAGGCCGTGCTCCATGGCCGCCTTTGCGGCTGTCTCAGCCGCAGTCTGTGCGGCGAATGGGGTGGACTTTCTGCTTCCGCGGAAACCCATGCCGCCTGAGGATGCCCATGATAAGGCGTTTCCGTTTGTATCGGTGATAGTCACCATTGTATTGTTAAAGGATGAACGGATATGCACTGCTCCCTTTTCAATATTCTTGCGTTCGCGGCGTCTGGTTCTAACTTTTTTGCCCTTAGGTGCTGCCATTACATATCCCTCCCTTACTTCTTCTTGTTAGCCATTGTACGCTTCGGGCCCTTGCGGGTACGGGCGTTTGTCTTGCTTCTCTGACCGCGGACGGGAAGTCCTCTTCTGTGACGGGTGCCGCGATAGCATCCGATCTCAGTCAGCCTCTTAATGTTGAGAGCTACGGTGCGGCGAAGGTCGCCTTCCACTGTAAAGCCCTTGTCGATACATTCGCGGAGAAGAGCTTCCTCTTCCTCGGTCAAATCCTTGACTCTTTTGTCGGGGTCTATACCTGTAGCCTCGAGTATTTTTGTCGCGCTGGTTCTCCCTATGCCAAAGACATAGGTGAGGCCGATCTCGATTCTCTTATCCCTTGGCAGGTCAACACCGGAAATACGTGCCATACTTGTCAATCATTCCTTTCGTTAGAAATAACGGATACTGTCGCCTCTCCTCATGAGATGGCAAAATACATGCGTTTCACTGCGGCTTTAGCCACAGCTTTCAGCCCTGTCTCTGTTTGTGCTTGGGGTTCTCGCAGATTACCATTACTTTACCCTTGCGCTTTATTACCTTACACTTTTCGCAAATAGGCTTAACAGACGGTCTTACTTTCATTTGATAACCTCCTATTCGATCATGGACGGCGCTTATCGCCTCACTTGCTGCGCCATGTAATCCTGCCGCGCGTCAGATCATATGGTGACATCTGCACAGTCACCTTGTCGCCGGGTAGGATTCTTATAAAATTCATCCTGAGCTTTCCGGAAATATGTGCTAATATTGTATGTCCGTTGCCGATATCGACCTGGAACATTGTATTTGGCAGTGACTCCACTACCGTGCCTTCTAATTCTATGACGTCATCCTTTGCCAAATCTACATACCTCCTTGCCCGCCGTCGGGACCTGCCGAAAATTCGGCGAGCGCCCGTCTTAATTCGCTGTTGGAAACCTTGACACCGCATTGAATCTTTATTGCCGTACGACTCTCGCTTGAGTTCTCAAGGCGCAGGTGCTTAAGCTTCTTACGCTTGGGCTTTTCAAGTTTACGTGTCCCCCCGTCGGCAATCATGGCGTACTCTCCGTTCGTTTCCGTGACGAAAAAGCATTTTCCCATATCTCTGCCGGCAATGGCTCGCACTATATTGGATTTTTTAATGTTCATACGGTATTCCCTCAAGCGGTGAGTATCTCCGGCTCGCCGTCGGTTATAAGAATCGAGTTCTCATAGTGAGCGGAGGGCTTGCCGTCGCAGGTTACAACCGTCCAGTTGTTCGAAAGGACGCGGATAGCAACGCCACCTGTATTAACCATGGGTTCAACGGCGATCGTCATACCGGCAATGAGTCTCGGCCCGTGTCCTGGGACCCCGTAATTCGGGACTTCCGGGGCTTCATGGAGTACTGAGCCCACACCGTGGCCCACATACTCCCTGACTACCGAAAATCCGTGTGCCTCAACATATGTCTGGATTAGGTTGGAAATATCCGAGATCCTATATCCAGTCCGGGCAACTTTCATGCCCTCAAAAAAGCTCTGCTTTGTGACTTCAATGAGCCTTTTCACTTCGTCCGTTCCATGGCCGGCTATGAAGGTGTCGGCGCAGTCGCCCACATATCCATCCTTGGTTGCCCCTACGTCTATACTAACGATGTCGCCCGCATGTATTACCCGTTTACCGGGGATACCGTGGATGACTTCCTCGTTTACCGAGATACAGACGCTTCCGGGGAAGCCGTTGTAGTTCAGAAAAGTGGGAGTCGCACCCTGTGAAAGAATGAAATCGTGTATTGCTCTGTCAATTTCTCGGGTTGTAACGCCGGGGGTCACCATTTCCCCTGCCAAAGCACGGGCTGCCGCGGCAATTTTTCCCGCACGGCGCATTAGGTCTATTTCTCTTGAGGACTTGATCTTTATCATTCAGTCATCCCCAGAGCATCAAAAATAAGCTTTGTCGTATCAGAAACCTTCTCCTGACTGGCTACAGTGCGGAGTTTACCGCGCTCTTTATAGAAACCCAGCAGTGGCTCCGTCTCCACATGGTATATCTTCAGGCGGTTTTTCACCGTCTCGGGCATATCATCCTTGCGGATTGAAAGTTCACCCCCGCAATTATCGCATATACCCTCTTTTTCAGGTGGATTAGCCTCGGTGTGGAAGGTAGCTCCGCAAGCGGAGCAAGTGCGCCTTCCCGTCATCCTCTTCTCAATAACCTCGTCGGAAACCTCAATTGATATTACCGCGTCGAACTCCACCCCGGATGTCTCAAGAGCCTCTGCCTGAGCGATGGTCCTCGGCATGCCGTCCAGAATAAAGCCCTTCACGCAGTCCGATTCCGCGAGACGTTCCCGGACGATACCGATTATGACATCGTCAGGAACCAGGATACCTTTTTCGATAAATGCTTTGGCCTTAAGGCCTACGGCGGTACCGTTTTTAATGGCCGTACGCAGAATATTTCCAGTCGATATCGTTGGGATACCGAGCGCTTTCGCTACGAGCTCCGCCTGAGTGCCTTTACCGGCTCCCGGCGCGCCCAAAAACATAAGCTTCATACAAAACCCCTCCTTATTCGAGGAACCCTTTGTAGTGCCTCATGAGCATCTGCGCCTCAAGCGCCTTCATGGTCTCAAGCGCGACGCCAACAACGATTATGATGGACGTACCGCCAATCGCGACGCCTGAGTTGGCGGCTGTGGTACTGAACCTACCGATTATGAGCGGCGTTATGGCTATGATAGAGAGGTATATGGCGCCAAACAGCGTCACTCTCTTGAGTACCCTGGATATGAAATCAGTGGTTGGCTTTCCGGGTCTGAAACCTGGTATATAACCACCGTTTTTCTTCAGGTTGTTCGCTACTTCAATCGGGTTGAACTGGATGGTTGAATAGAAATAGCTGAAGAAAAGGATGAGCAAAAAATAGAAAATCATATAGAAGTAGGACGTGGTGTCGAACGCAGCCAAAACCTTTGACCAAAACGTACCTATGGTCGGTGTCTGGAAGAAAGCCGCTATAGTCGCCGGAAGGGACGCTATTGACTGTGCGAAGTAGATAGGCAGAACACCGGACATGTTCACCTTTATCGGAAGGTGAGTCGATTGCCCGCCATAGACCTTTCTGCCGACAACACGCTTGGAATATTGCACCGGGAGCCTTCTCTCGGCAACATTTACTATGACGATCAGAACAATGATTGCCAGCGCTCCCAAAAGCATCAGTGCGTATATCCACCAAGTGGAAGGGATCTGAATCGTGCTCTGCACCATGTTCATAATACTACGTGGGAAGCGTGATACGATACTGACGAAAAGTATAATAGATATGCCGTTTCCTATACCAAACTCGGTGATCTGTTCGCCCAGCCACATAATGAGAGCAGAGCCGGCCGTAAACGTAAGAACTATGACAATACCCGCCCAGACGGTGGAACCTGATTCCAGGAGCAAAGAGTTGTTCCTTATCAGGATGTAGTAACCAAAGCCCTGAAGAAGACCTATGCCGACCGTAGCATATCTTGTAATACTTGCGATCCTCTTTTTTCCCTCTTCTCCGCCTTCTTTCTGCATCCTCTCAAGGGCCGGTATTGCAATGGTGAGGAGCTGCATTATGATGGAGGCGTTGATATACGGCTGTATGGATAGCGCGAATATCGTTGCCCGGGAGAACGAGCTGCCGGACATTACATTATAGAGTCCGAGTACGGTGTTGGAGTATGCCTGGAAGTACTTGCCCAGATTTTCAGTGTCAACATACGGAACCGGAACAGAGTTCCCAAGGCGATAGAGCAGGATGATAAATACTGTGAAGAGCATTTTCTTCCTGATTTCCTCTATCTTCCATGCGTTTCGTATAGTAGTAAGCACCTTACACCACCTCTGCCTTTCCGCCGGCACCCTCTATCTTTTCGGTTGCCGCCTTGGAGAACGCAGAAGCTTTCACTGTAAGCTTTTTTGTCAGGGTGCCGCCGGCAAGGATCTTAACGCCGTACTCGCATTTGGAGAGGAGTCCCTTCTCCATAAGCATCTCGGCATCGACCACTGTACCATTTTCAAAGCACTCTAGAGCAGAAACATTGACAGCCTCCAGAGGCTTTGCAAAAATATTATTGAACCCTCTTTTGGGGACGCGGCGGGCCAAAGGCATCTGGCCGCCTTCAAAACCAACCCTGACGCCACCGCCGGAGCGGGCCTTCTGACCCTTATGGCCACGGCCGCCGGTCTTTCCGTTTCCTGTGCCCGGACCTCTGCCCTTGCGCTTTGCCACATGCGTGGAGCCGGCAGCCGGGGAAAGATTGGATAATTTCATCTGCCTGAACCTCCTTACTCTTTGGTAACCTGGAGCAGATAGCCGATCTGGTCGATCTTGCCTCTGGTCTGCGGGTTGTCGGGCTGCACCGTCTCATTGCCGATCTTCTTGAGACCCATAGATTTGGCAGTGGCGATATGCTTTTCGTTTCTGCCGTTTAAGCTCTTTAAGAGCTTCACTTTCAGATTAGCCATTGTCGCCCCTCCTAACCCATAATCTCTTCTACGCTCTTGCCGCGGATCTTTGCAACCTGTTCGGCGTCGCGAAGCGACTTAAGACCGACCATTGTGGCTGCAACGACGTTCTGCGGGTTATTGGAACGCAGGCATTTTGTTCTTATATCGGAAATCCCGGCTGCCTCGACGACAGCACGGACTGCGCCACCGGCGATAACGCCGGTACCGGCGGGAGCTGGCTTTAAAAGTACTCTGCCGGCTCCGAACTCACCGATTACCTCGTGAGGTATGGTGGTCCCGGAAAGCGTGATTGTGGTAATATTCTTCTTCGCGTCATCGATACCTTTGCGGATAGCTTCGGAAACTTCGGCAGCTTTACCCAAGCCGAAACCGACCCTGCCCTTGCCGTCTCCGACAACGCAGAGAGCCGCAAATTTAAAGATACGTCCGCCCTTGACCGTTTTGGAAACACGGTTGAGAGAAACAACCTTCTCGGTAAACTCAGACTGGACTTCTTCTCTTCTGTCTCTTCTGTTGTTATTGTAAGCCATTTATTGTTTCCTCCTCCCCGTTAGAATGTGAGGCCGCCCTCGCGGGCGCCCTCTGCGAGAGCCTGAACACGACCATGGTAAATGTATCCGCCGCGGTCAAATACCACGTTCTCGATACCCTTGGCCTTGGCGCGCTCGGCTATCATAAGACCGACCTTTTTTGCTGAATCCTTGTTGCTGCCGGTCCCTTCGAAATTTTTCTCCACGGTGGAAGCGGAACACAGTGTTCTGCCGTTCACATCATCGATGATTTGGGCATAAATGTGCATCTCACTGCGGAAAACATTAAGTCTGGGTGTTTCGGGCGTGCCCGAAACCTTTGCTCTGACTCTTTTATGGCGCTTAGTGCGCTGTGCTTTTGTATCAGGTCTCTTAATCATCTAGGCACACCTCCTTTATTTACCTGTCTTGCCTTCTTTGCGGCGAATGACTTCATCTGCGTACTTTATACCTTTTCCCTTATAGGGTTCCGGCGGTCTCTTACTGCGGACATCCGCCGCAAACTGACCGACCATCTGCTTGTCTGAGCCGTTTATGACAACCCTGTTCGGGTTAGGGACGTCGACCGTTATTCCGGGTATCTCTTCGACAAAAACCTGATGGGAATAACCGAGGTTCATTACCAGCTTTTTGCCTTCCTTTGCGGCTCTGTAACCAACGCCGTTGACGTCGAGTTCCTTCTTAAAGCCTTCGGTGACTCCGACGATCATGTTGGAGACCAAGGTCCTTGTAAGCCCGTGGAGGCTGCGGCTTTCTTTCTCATCGTTGGGACGCGTCACATTGATTATGCCGCCGTCGATGTTTACGCTTATCGCGGGATGGAGCGTTTTCGTAAGGGTACCCTTGGGACCCTTTACGGTGATCGTGTTGGCAGCGTCTATCTTGACGTCAACGCCGGCGGGCACCGTAATGGGAGCTCTACCTATTCTTGACATATTCCCATTCCCCCCTTACCACACGAATGCAAGGACTTCGCCTCCGACATGGCTGGTTCTAGCCTTTTTGTCGGTCATGACGCCCCTGGATGTGGAAATTATTGCGATGCCCAGTCCCTTAAGAACGTAGGGCAACTCATCGGCGCCGGCGTATACGCGCAGGCCCGGCTTGGAAACACGGCGAAGGCCGGAAATGACCTTGTCGGTTCCGTTATACTTCAGAGTAACTCTGATGACGCCCTGGGTGCCATCTGCTATGATCTGAAAATTTTTGATATAACCCTCTTCGAGCAGGATATCTGCTATTGCCTTCTTCATGTTGGAAGCAGGGATATCCACAGTTGCATGCTTTGCGGAATTAGCATTTCTGATTCGGGTTAGCATATCCGCAATGGGATCAGTGATCATCATTAAATTGTGACCTCCTTATTAGAGTTACAGGTTATAACCTGTTCCAGTGGCGAGGTATCACGGTGGGCAGCCGAAGGGCTACTCTCAGTGACCTTTCGCCAACTTTTAACGGGGCTCATCACCTACGGCCAGCTTTGTAATCCCTTTCGGGTATATTCCCCGAAATTACAAAGCCGCGCCGAAATTTACCAAGATGCTTTTCTGACGCCGGGAATCTCGCCCTTATAAGCCAGCTCGCGGAAGCAGATACGGCAGACGCCGTAATCTCTCAGGTAAGCGTGGGGACGACCGCAGATCTTGCAGCGGTTATAGCGGCGGCTAGAGAATTTGGGCACTGCCTGCTGTTTTAAAATCATGGATTTCTTAGCCATTGTTCATTCTCCTCCTTACGCCTGGATGAAGGGAGCGCCCAGAAGCTGCAGGAGCTCTCTCGCCTCTTCATCTGTGTTCGCGGTGGTGCACATTATGATGTCCATTCCGCGGATCTTCTCGATCTTATCGTAGTCGATCTCAGGGAAGATAAGCTGCTCCTTAACGCCAAGTGCATAATTGCCTCTGCCGTCGAAGGAGTTTGCGCTTATGCCGCGGAAGTCGCGGACACGGGGGAGAGCGACGTTAAAGAGTCTGTCAAGAAATTCCCACATCTTATCGCTACGGAGCGTAACCTTAACGCCGACAGCCATACCCTCGCGGAGCTTGAAGTTTGCGACGGACTTTCTGGCCTTTGTGATAACGGCTTTCTGGCCGGTAATAGCGGTTATGTCTTTGACGACGGCGTCAAGGGCCTTTGCGTTGTCACGCGCATCGCCGCAGCCGACGTTAATGACTATTTTATTAAGCTTTGGGACCTGCATTATACTCTTGTACTGGAACTTCTGCATGAGAGCAGGAGCGACTTCTTCCAGGTACTTTTTCTTAAGTCTTGCCATATTAGTCTCTCCTCTCTCTTATATATCCGCGCCGCATTTTTTGCAGACGCGTACTTTGCCGTCGGCAGTGAGTTTGTAGGCTATCCTTGTCGGCTTGCCGCATTTGGGGCAGACGAGCATTACCTTGCAGGAGTATATAGGCGTTTCCTTCTTTATGATGCCGCCCTCATCACCCTGCTTGCGGGGCTTCTGATGACGCCGCGCAACGTTTACACCTTCGACGATGACTTTGCTGTTTTTGGGGTCAACGGAGTGGACCTTGCCCTCCTTGCCCTTGTCTTTTCCGGAAAGGACTATAACCTTATCGTCTCTTCTGATGTTCATCTTTAGCCCTCCCTATATTACTTCAGGAGCCAGAGACAGGATCTTCATATAATCCTTGTCGCGGAGCTCGCGAGCGACGGGCCCAAAAATACGGGTCCCTCTGGGATTCTTGTCTTCCTTAATAAGAACCGCCGCGTTTTCATCGAAACGGACATAGGTTCCATCTGCACGACGGACACCCTTTGCGGTGCGGACAATGACGGCCTTAACCACATCGCCCTTCTTAACGGTACCGCCGGGGGCTGCTTTTCGAACGGAAGCCACGATAACATCGCCGATGTTTCCGTATTTTCTCTTTGAGCCGCCCAGTACACGGATGCATTTAATTTCCTTGGCGCCGGTGTTGTCGGCGACCTTCAGATAAGATTCCTGCTGTATCATATTGGCGCCTCCTTACTTAGCCTTTTCAATTATCTCTACAAGTCTCCATCTCTTGTCCTTAGAAATGGGACGGGTCTCCATCACGCGGACGGTGTCCCCGATGCCGCACTCATTTTTCTCGTCATGAGCCTTGAGCTTATAGGTTCTTTTGATTATTTTTTTATAGAGCGGGTGCTGAACGCGGTCGGCGACGGCGATGACGATCGTCTTGTCCATCTTGTCTGAGACCACTTTGCCAACTCTTGTTTTTCTGGAAGCTGTTCTTATTTCACTCATCTACTTAACCTCCTCACTGCTCGAGCTGCTGCTGGCGGATTATTGTCTTGACTCGGGCAATATCACGCTTGACTTCCGTAATCTTTATCGGATTGTCAAGCTGGTTGGTCGCGTGCTGCATACGGAGCATGAACAGGTCCTTCTTAAGATCGGCCAGCTTACTCTCGAGCTCCTCGGAACTCATTTTACGTACCTCATTTGCCTTCATCTTATTCACCACCTGTCTCGGTCTCGGTCTCGCGTTTCACTATTTTGGTCTTGCAGGGCAGCTTGTGGCTGGCAAGACGAAGCGCCTCGCGAGCTGTCTCTTCCGGAACGCCGGCAATTTCGAACATGACTCTGCCGGGCTTTACGACGGATACCCAATACTCGGGAGAACCCTTACCTGAACCCATGCGGGTCTCGGCTGGTTTCTGGGTAACGGGCTTATCGGGAAAAATCTTTATCCAGACCTGCCCGCCGCGCTTTGTATATCTGGTCATGGCTATACGGGCCGCCTCAATCTGATTGGAGGTAATCCAGGAGGGCTCAGTTGCCTGAAGGCCAAACTCGCCGTATGTTACGGTGTTGCCTCTCATAGCTTTTCCCTTCATCCGGCCTCTCTGGACTCTGCGGTATTTAACTCTTTTAGGAATAAGCATCAGTGATTTCCTCCTTCTGTCGGAGTCTGAGGTACAGGACGGGGGCCGTTATTGTTGTATCCGCCCTGATTTGGTGCGCCATAGCCACCCGTACGGGGTGCGCCGTAGCCACCCGGGCGGGGTGCGCCATAGCCACCTGGACGGGAGCCGTTGTTGTTATATCCGCCCTGACGGGGCGCGCCCGGACGTGAATTGTTGTAACCGCCCTGACGGTTATCCCTGCCGCCGGGTCTCCTGTTATCGCCCTGACGGCGCTCTCTCGGAGGACGGCTGGTGTCCATCGTTCTCGGGGTGGTCCGGAGTGTCTGATTAAGAACCTCTCCCTTGTATATCCAGACCTTGACGCCGATGCGGCCATAGGTGGTCGCAGCCTCAGTAAAGCCGTACTCGATGTCGGCACGGAGCGTCTGGAGGGGGATGGTACCCTCGTGATAAGTTTCGCTTCTTGCAATTTCAGCGCCGCCCAGACGACCGGCGACCATAATTTTTATGCCTCTTACGCCCATACGCATAGCGCGGCTCATTGCGTTTTTCATTGCGCGGCGGAAACCGATACGCCTCTCAAGCTGTGAAGCGATGTTCTCAGCAACCAGCTGCGCGTTCGTGTCGGGTGTCTTTACCTCGACTATTGAGAGGGAAACGGGCTTGCCGATGCGCTTCTCAACATCCTGACGGATACGCTCGATCTCAGCACCGCCCTTGCCTATAACAACGCCGGGGCGTGAGCAGTGTATATATATCTTGACTCGCGCGCTGTCACGCTCGATCTCGATCTTCGGAACACCCGCCGCATAGAGCATTTTTTTCAGATGTTTACGGATGTTATAGTCCTCGACAATGAGATCACCGACCTTATCGTCGCGGGCATACCAGCGGGAATCCCAGTCCTTGATTACGCCTACTCGTAAACCGTGCGGATTAACTTTCTGACCCATAATCTGCCTCCTCCCTTATTCCTTTTCCTTCACAACGATGGTTACGTGTGAAGTTCTTTTGTTTATACGCGCCGCTCTGCCCTGAGCCCTCGGCATGAATCTCTTTATGATCGGGCCGGGATTCGCGTACGTCTCGGAGACATAGAGCTTATCGGGATCCATATTGTGGTTGTTTTCCGCATTGGAAACGGCGCTCTTGAGGAGCTTAACCATAAGCTCGGAGGCCGCCTTTGGCGTCTGCATAAGGATAGCCATCGCGGTGCCTGTATCTTTTCCGCGGATAAGATCGCAGACTATCTTTACTTTTCGGGGTGCGATACGCGCATAGTTGAGCTGTGCTCTTGCTTCCATTATTAGTCTGCCTCCTTACTTCGCGGTTTTGCTGCCGGCGTGTCCCCTGAAGGTACGCGTCGGTGCAAATTCACCGAGTTTATGTCCGACCATATCCTCAGTCACATAGACCGGAACATGGCGGCGGCCGTCATGGACGGCTATGGTGTGTCCCACAAAGGACGGATATATCGTGGACGAACGGCTCCAGGTCCTGAGGACCTTTTTTTCGCCGGTCTTGTTAAGTTCGTCGACCCTCTTGAGAAGCTCCGGTGCTGCAAAGGGGCCCTTCTTGATACTTCTGCTCATATTATCATTGACCTCCTTACTTCGCATTACGGCGTTTGACGATGAACTTATCGGTGCGGTTCTTCGTCTTACGCGTCTTATAACCGAGAGCCGGCTTGCCCCAAGGGGTGACAGGTCCGGGACGTCCAACAGGGCTCTTGCCCTCGCCGCCGCCGTGCGGGTGGTCGCAGGGGTTCATGACGGAGCCGCGGACGGTGGGCCTTATTCCCATGTGGCGTTTGCGTCCGGCTTTG
This sequence comes from Oscillospiraceae bacterium, assembly GCA_050253535.1. GTDB lineage: Bacteria > Bacillota > Clostridia > Oscillospirales > Oscillospiraceae > JBFWIW01. The sequence continues at coordinate 14,252 of JBFWIW010000013.1, read as the reverse complement.
CCGATCGCGATGTTTGCGTGGTCGACATTTCCGACCTGGCCGATCGTGGCCTTGCAGTTAAGTCTTATATAGCGGAATTCACCGGAGGGCAGCCTGACCTGAGCCAGATCGCCTTCCTTGGCCATGAGCTGCGCCGCGACGCCCGCAGAGCGGACGAGCTGTGCGCCCTTACCGGGATAGAGCTCGATGTTGTGGATAATTGTACCAACGGGGATGTTCCCGACCGGCAGCGCGTTTCCGGGCTTTATATCAGCGCCCGCAGAGGATATTACAGCGTCACCGACGTTAAGTCCGACCGGAGCCAGGATGTAGCGGCGCCCACCGTCCGGATACTCGACGAGTGCGATATTCGCGGAACGGTTGGGGTCGTACTCCAGGCGGAGAACTTTGGCCTCGGTGTCCAGAATGTCGCGCTTGAAATCAATAATCCTGTATTTTCTGCGGTTGCCGCCGCCCTGATGGCGGACAGTGATCCTGCCATAGCTGTTCCTGCCGGAGTTCTTCTTCAGGACCTCGGTCAGTTTGCGCTCAGGTTTTGCCCTTTTATCAATTCCGTCGAAACCGGAAACCGACATATGCCTTCTCGACGGAGTGGTGGGTTTATAAGTTTTAATAGACATTTATCTTTCCTCCCTTATACCATTCCCTCGAAGAATTCAATGGTCTTTGAATCCTCGGCGAGCTTGACGACGGCCTTTTTCCAGGACTTTGTATAGCCCTCGGGATATCTGCCGGTCCGCTTTGCCTTTCCTTTGACGTGGAGAGTTGTGACCTTGTCCACCTTGACTCCAAAAATCTCCTCAACGGCGCTTTTGATCTCGATCTTGCCGGCGTCGGGAGCTACCTCAAAGGCGTACTTCTTTATATCGGATTGTTCCATTGACTGCTCAGTGATAATGGGACGAATAATTACATCATATACCGACTTCATTATGCGTACACCTCCTCGATTTTGGAAAGTGCGGCCTTGTCGACGATGAACGTCTTTGCGTTCATAATATCGTAAGCGCTCAGAATGGCTGCGACTGTCGTCTGCATACCGGGGATGTTGCGGGCGCTTCTTACGACGTTCGTATTCACTTCCGGAGTGACCACAAGAGCCTTACCGTCCACCTTTACGGCTTCGAGGAAATTTTTGAATCCCTTTGTCTTTATCTCTGGAAGCTCGAGTCCGTCAACCACGATGACAGCGCCGTCAAGCACTTTCTGGGAAAGCGCGGAGCGGATGGCGAGCCTTCTGACTTTCTTGTTTATGCTTATGCTGTAATCTCTCGGTTTTGGAGCGAACGCTACGCCTCCGTGGGTATAGTGGGGAGCTCTGATAGAACCCTGACGCGCTCTGCCGGTACCTTTCTGACGGAAGGGCTTTATGCCGCCGCCGGAGACCTCAGCTCTCGTGAGAGCGCTCTGGGTACCCTGGCGCAGATTTGCCAGATGGCTTTTGACAGTGGCATGGATGGCCTGCTCGTTGGGTTCGATACCGAAAATGGCCTCGGAGAGCTCGACCTCGCCGGTAACTTCGCCGGCCATGTTGTAAACTTTAACTGTGGGCATTTAACTCTCTCCTTTCCTTAGCCTTTTCTGGCGGAGGCCTTCTGCGGATTTACTCTCGCGGAAGCCTTCTGCGGGTTGGTGCTGACACTGGCCGCCGCTCCAGTCTTCACGGCGTTGTTTTTAACCGTGCTCTTGAGGTACACGATGCTGCCGCGGGGACCCGGGATAGCGCCTCTCACGGCTATCATATTGAGCTCGGCGTCGACCTTGACGACGTCGAGGTTCTGAACAGTGATCTGCTCTGCGCCCATGTGCCCCGCGCCTATTTTACCTTTGAAAATACGGGACGGGTCGGTGCCGGAGCCCATGGAACCCGCGTGTCTGTGAACCGGGCCGCCGCCGTGTGACATGGGGGTACGCTGAGCTCCCCATCTCTTTATAACGCCCGCGAAGCCCTTGCCTTTTGAAACGCCGGTCACGTCGACTTTGTCGCCTGCGGCGAAAACGTCAGCCTTAATTTCGTCGCCTACGTTCAAGGTGTCGATGCCTTCAAGCCTGAACTCCTTGAGATATTTTTTGAGCGATGCGCCGGCCTTCTGGAGATGGCCGATTTCCGGCTTTGAGAGTTTCTTTTCCTTCTCGTCCTGATAACCGAGCTGGACTGAGGCATAGCCGTCTTTTTCACTGGTCTTCTTCTGAACGACGACACAGGGGCCCGCTTCAATAACGGTAACCGGAACGACTTTGCCATTCTCATCGAAGATCTGCGTCATGCCGACCTTTTTGCCGATGATTGCTTTTTTCATTCTATTTCCTCCTGTTTAGGTTATTGGTTGGCTCGCATGGCTCAAGGCCGGAGGCTGCCAACTTGACCCTGTCCGCCTCGCAAGACGACGAACTTTGGGTTGTTAACTATGAAAAATTAGGAATGCTTAGTAATAAGGTATCGCGGGCGGCTTACAGCTTGATCTCTATTTCGACGCCGGCGGGAAGCTCAAGGGACATGAGCGCCTCAACGGTTTTCTGAGTGGGGGCTATTATGTCGATGAGTCTCTTGTGGGTCCTGCGCTCGAACTGCTCACGGCTGTCCTTATATTTGTGGACTGCGCGAAGGATTGTAACAACTTCCTTCTTGGTCGGAAGCGGGATGGGTCCTGAGACCTTCGCTTCCGTGCGCTTAGCCGTCTCCACGATCTTTTCCGCAGTCTGGTCGATGAGCTGATGGTCATAAGCCTTGAGTCTGATACGTATCATTTTCTTTGCTGCCATTTTTATTTCCTCCTATTTCGTACGTTTGTCAAGCGGCATTGGGTACCGCCCTCGTGTTCGTACGGTGAGATTTTTCTGCACACTTTGCCGTGCGTATCATTCCGGCTCAAAAAATTAACCGGCCGCCATAACAATATCCGGCCGGTTCGTCTCAGAGCACAGCGATATACGTGCGCACAGAAAATTTCTCAGCCGCCCGATTATGCATCGGCTAAATAGTCGATGCCGGACATACTCCGCGGAAGTGACCAGGCACAGCCTGCAATCTCCCGCATCATCGCATCAAAGCGCATTTCGGGCATAAAATACCCGTTAGGCGCTTTGTTAGAATACCAAAACCTTGATCTGTTGTCAATAGATTTTTTTATTTTTTCGTATAAATTCAAAATTACCGTCAATTGGCGAAATAAATTGACATACGCCCGGCTTTTTCGTAGAATGTAAGCTGTAAACGAAAAAGGTTAATTGAATAGCGTGAAGTATCTCACGTTATACATAATAATGCGCCTATTTCCAGCCGTTAGCGCGGCAACCGAAATTAATGGCGCAACGCCTCCCATACGAGGGAATCTTTAATAACATTTTGTGCGCTGAGGCGCATGTGAGGTTTTAATGCTCATCGGAACCGTAAAAATAGAATCAAGGCTCGCACTCGCACCAATGGCCGGGGTTACCGATCTCGCGTTCCGGTCTGTCTGCCGCTCTTTTGGTGCGGGGCTCACATATACCGAGATGGTGAGTGCCAAGGCGCTGTGCTATCAGGACGGTAAGACCCGGTCGCTCCTTATGCTTTCTCCCGATGAGCACCCCGCAGCAGCTCAGATATTCGGGAGCGATGCCGCATGTATGGCCGAGGCCTCCGCCATTGCCTCGGAGATTTCGGGTGCGGATATTATCGATATCAACATGGGCTGCCCCGTGGGCAAAGTTGTCAAAAGCGGTGACGGGAGCGCGCTTATGCGTGACCCGGACAAAGCCATGCGCATTATCGAGGAAGTAAAAAAGAACTGCAAAAAGCCCGTCACAATAAAAATGCGCATTGGCTGGGACAAATCCGATATAAACGCCGTCCCTTTCGCAATTGCCGCAGAGGCGGCCGGTGCTTCGGCCATCGCCGTACACGGACGGACGAAAGTTCAGATGTACTCCGGCAGGGTAAACCTCGATGTCATCCGCGAGGTAAAAGAAGCGGTAGATATTCCAGTCATCGCGAATGGGGATATCTTTGCGCCGGAAGACGCGGCACACATTTTGAGACGCTCCGGCGCGGACATGGCAATGATTGGCCGCGGTTCGCTGGGGAACCCTTGGATATTTTCCCGCGCGGAGGCGGCAATACGCGGCGATCCCGTCCCTCCCCTCCCACCCGTTTCGGAACGCGTGGATACCGCATTGCGGCAGTTTGAACTTGCCGCACAGACTAAAGGCGAGCGCCTGGCTTGTCTGGAGGCGAGGCGGCATTTTGCGTGGTACCTCAAGGGCGTGCCTTACTCAGGATATTTCAAGGATAAGATAACCGCCGTCACCACGATGGACGATATAAAGAATATTGCTCTTGCAATAAAGGATACATTATAATTCTTAATGCATTTGCAGGAATGTTAAATGGAAAGAGGTGGTTCCGCCTTGACCCGCCAGGAAGAGCAGGTACTCACGCAAAAGGTCCTGGATGGCGATGTCAGTGCCTTTGAGGCGCTGGTCATTGAGAACCAGAAAAACGTATATAATCTCGCCCTCCGTATGACCGGTAACGAAGATGATGCTTTGGACATATCTCAGGACGTGTTTTTTAAGGCTTACCAGAGTCTGGAATCCTTCCGCGGGGAGAGTCGCTTCTCAGTGTGGCTCTACCGTATGACATATAATATGTGCCTCGACCTCTCGCGCAAAAAAAAGAGAAAACCCGTATCACCACTTACAATCATGGATAACGATGGTGAGTTCATGGATATTGAGGTTGCGGACCTCCGCTTCTCCCCTGAGAGCGCGTCGGAGAAGCGGGAACTCTATTTATCCATCCGCCGCGCTATAGATTCTCTAACACCGGAGCACCGGCAGGTCTTCCTCATGCGTGAGGATTCGGACATGTCCTATGAGCGGATAGCAGAAGTGCTGCAAATCAGCGAGGGAACGGTAAAATCCCGGCTTTCGCGCGCACGCCGTCAAGTAGCAAAAATTTTGACTGAGGACGGAACTTTTTCCTCATCTGCGCGTCAAACCTTCAGGAAGGAGGTGCCGTGATGTCCAAATGCAGTAAATATGAAGAAATGATAAGCGCATATGTTGACGGCGAGCTTACGTCAGCGGAAGAAACAGAGCTCACGGCCCACCTTAATGACTGTGAACAGTGCCGGGCTTTGCTCGAAGCTTACATAAATATCGGCGAACTCATCTCCGAGAACACTGTCGAACCTCCCGCAGAGCTGCTTTTAAACGTCATGACCGGCATAAGCGGCGCTAAAGCCGGCAGATCCACTTCAAAAAAGAGCATCAGGCGTGTGGCCATGCGTTACCTCGCCGTAGCCGCTTGTATCGCAGTGACTATAATGGCCGTTCCGCGCGTATTGGGAGGTTCCAACTCCAGCATGCCCGCTTCTCTCACCGCCGGCTTAGATTCGGAGATATACGATACCGCTTCCGATACGGAAGAAAACGCCGACGGTGCCAAAGCCGAGGAAGACAGCAGCTTCTTTTACACATCCGACGCTGTCGGCAGCTCATCCGGAACCTTCGACAGCGATACGGGCAGCGATAATGCTGCGGCAGGAACATCCACGGCAGCGGACGATAACGACGCGATAACAGCTGCCGTAACCGGCGTGGCCGGTACGGAAAATGTTTCTCCAACGGACAGCGAAACGCAGAGCTCACTCACCGATTCCAGCAGGAATACGGCTCCGGCGCTCGGACTTAAGGCTCCGCAGGCCAGTCCTGAAAACGGGTCTGATGCCAGTGGGGTATCCGATTCCACCGCCGATTCAGGAGCCAGTTCCGGGACTGCTTACGATACCGTTCCATCAACCACATCTAATGAAAATGATTTAAAAACCGGATATGAATCATGTTTACAGGTTAATGACGTACTTTTTACCGACAGCAATTACGCCGGAATAATAACGGTTAACGGCTCTCTGCCGAAAGTGCTCGATTCTTCCGAGCTCTATGTCAACGGGAACGGTATCTATCGCATATATGTCAACAAATATACCGCCCTTGACCTTGTGCGAACCGGCTATGATTTCATACTTAACGACTCGCCTAAGTCCGAAGAATTCGTCGTAATCTATACTGTTGCGGGTTGACCGGGCTGAGCTGAAATGATGTTTTCCGAAGATGCGCCTCTAAAACAGCATCGGAGGTTACCAAGTGTCGTCTCCGCAATCGCGGAAAGCGCTTCCTGCGTCAGAAAACCCTGATGCGACGTCACAAGGACGTTCGGCTGCGACAGCAGCATGTTCAGTGTATCATCCCGTATCACGCGGTCCGATACATCCTCATAGAAAACGTCGCTCTCCTCCTCGTAAACGTCAAGCCCCGCGCCGCCCACTTTTTCAGACTTTATCGCCTCCAGAAGAGCCTCACTGTCAATGAGTGCTCCTCTGGAGGTATTTATTATATATACACCTTTCTTCATGATGTGGAACGTATGCCGGCTTATCAGGTGATAAGTCTCATGTAACAGCGGACAGTGGAGCGAAATGATATCCGCCCTGCGGCACATTTCATCAAAGCCAACGTACTCCACGCCTCTGCCCCATGCCGGGTACGGGTCGTGGGCTATGACTTTCATGCCGAATCCGAAACAAATGTCACAAAACGCCTGACCGACTTTGCCGGTCCCCACTATGCCGACGGTCTTTCCCTTGAGGTTGAATCCCTCCAGCCCCTTGAGGCTGAAGTTCTGTTCCCGTGTGCGGTTATAAGCCTTGTGCGTCTTACGGCAGAGCGTAAGCAGGAGCGCCATAGCATGCTCTGCTACAGCCTCAGGAGAATATGCCGGTACGCGGTATATTTTCATATCCGCAGCCGAGGCCGCTTTCATGTCCACATTGTTATAGCCCGCGCAGCGCATGGCGACCGCTTCTACCCCCGCCTTGGCGAGGGCTTTGATTGTCTCCTCGTCTACCGTGTCGTTTACAAACGCGCAGACGGCGCGCGATCCCGATGCTAAAACCGCCGTCTCCGCGCAGAGTCTGTTCTCGAGATAGCGCAGCTCGACTTCGTAGCGGCCGCTGTACGTATCGAACCATTTCCTGTCATAGGGCTTTGTATCGAAGAATGCGACTGTATCCATAATTTCCCCTCCGTTTTTAATAAGTATTTCCAATAGCGGCCGCTATAATTCTGATTTTCAAACAATGCCTAATATATTTGCCTTTTTAAACAGCCTGTAATATAATAACCATCTGAAAGATATCCGGAAGGAATGATCATATGAAATTAGGAATTGTCGGACTTCCCAACGTGGGAAAATCCACGCTCTTTAACGCGCTCACCTGCGCGGGCGCCGATTCGGCGAATTACCCCTTCTGCACGATTGACCCCAACGTCGGAATGGTTACGGTGCCGGACAAACGCCTTGACTATCTCGCCGAAATGTACAAGCCAAAAAAATATACGCCAGCCGTAATGGAATTTGTGGATATCGCCGGTCTGGTACGCGGGGCATCAAAAGGCGAGGGGCTCGGCAATAAATTTCTCTCCAATATCCGTATGACGGACGCAATAGTCCATGTAGTACGCTGCTTTGACGATGACAACGTCATCCATGTGGAGGGCTCCACCGATCCCCTGCGCGACATTGAGACCATAAACATTGAGCTCTGCATGGCCGATATGGAGATGGTTGAGCGGCGGATTGACAAGGCCAAAAAAGCCGGCAAGGGCGACAAAAAGTATCTGCACGAGGCGGAAGTCCTCGAAGGGCTCCTCGCGCATTTAAACGAGGGCGGCCTCGCCCGCACTTATCCCTGTTCCGATGAGGATATGGGCATAATTTTCGCTTCCGAACTGCTCACACTGAAACCCGTTATCTATGCCGCCAATATGGATGAGGCGAGCTTTACCGCCGGCTTTGAAAAGAGCCCTTACTTCCTGTCAGTTAGGAAGCTTGCCGAGGCAGAGGGCAGCGAGGTGCTTCCCGTCTGCGCAAAGGTTGAGCAGGAGATCGCCGAACTGGAGGGCGAGGACAAGGCTATGTTCCTCGAGGAGCTGGGGCTCCAGAAGTCCGGCCTTGACCGGCTTATTCAGTGTTCTTACTCGCTTCTCGGCCTCATATCGTATCTCACGGGAGGCCCGGACGAGGTTCGCGCCTGGACAATTAAAAAGGGCACCAAGGCGCCCCAGGCGGCTGGTAAAATCCACACCGACTTCGAACGGGGCTTTATCCGCGCGGAAGTCATAGCGTTCGACGATCTCGTCTCCTGCGGCAGCATGACAGCCGCCAAGGAAAAAGGCCTTATCCGCTCGGAGGGTAAGGAATACGTTATGAAAGACGGAGACATTGTGCTCTTCAGATTCAACGTATAGGCATAAACTTCAGCACGTGCGGCAGCGAGCGCGGCGGGTGCCGCGGATACAGCCGGAATTCACTTCGGCCGCCGATAATTAAAATCGGAGGAGCCCCTGTGAAATCGGTGATAAAAGGGATATATGTTATGAAAAACGGAGACACAGTAACGTTCAGGTTCAGCGTATGACGGCTAAAAAACGAATACAGCTTATTGACGCCACGCGCGGGCTGTGCGTGATCCTCATGGTGGGACACCATTTCCTATACGATCTCGTAGTCTTCCTCGGCGCTCCCGCGTGGCTTTTCTCAAACCCCGTTTTAAACTCCCTGCACTACTTTTTTGCGGGTATGTTCATTTTTCTCTCCGGCGTATCCTCGCGCTTTTCCCGCAGCAATCTTAAACGCGGCGTTAAGGTTTTTCTGATTGCTATGGTCTTATCCATAGTTACCTGGTTCATGGATATGCCTATCCGTTTCGGCGTTCTCCACCTTCTGGGCTTCTGCATGATTTTCTACGGGCTGACGTATAAGCTATGGGAGAGTTTTCCCGCGGCAGTCTTGCCTATATTCTGTTCCGTCCTTCTCTTTCTGACGGCGAATCTCGCCGGCGGCGTCGTGTCCGGCACAAAATTTCTATGGATGTTCGGCTGGACTTATCCGGGATTTTACAGCTCAGACTATTTTCCCATATTCCCATGGCTTTTTGTCTTCATTTTCGGGACATGGGCGGGAAAATATATAAGGGACGGACGTCTGCCCGCCTGGTTCTACAGCGTACAGGTCCCGCTCTTCCCCACGGTCGGGCAAAAAGCGCTCCTCATCTATGTTCTCCATCAGCCCGTACTTTACGTAATAACACTCTTTATTAAAAAATTGTTTACATGATAACTGCTTTTACCATTTTGACAAGAAATACAAACAATGATACAATATAATAAAACCGATTAAAGTCATAATAGCGGTTAGGGGAGGAAATATTATGGGAGAAAAGAAACTTCGCAAGTCACTGACCGACAGAAAGATATTTGGCGTCTGCGGCGGTATCGCCGAGTATTTCGGTGTCGACTCCACTGTCATCCGTCTCATCTGGGCAATCTCGATTGTTGTCTTCGGAATGGGTCTTCTGGCATATATCGTCGCCGCCATCGTAATGCCGGAAGGCATATAGTTTCAATTAAGGCAGAAAGGTATCCGAAGAGAGCTTCTGATACTATACGAAAAAGTTTGCTGAAAAGGAACGTTCACATAGGCTTTGTTTGTAAAACAAGCAATATTAACTTTTGTGAACAGCTTTAAGCGGGACAAAAAATAACCAGCCATGCATAAGCTTATCAGCTTGGCATGGCTGGTTTTCTTTTGCGATTAATAGCCCGCAGAAAGCAGCGCGAACGGTTTTTGAGTCAGTAATTATCGATGCGCGCTTAAAACAGTCCTGTTATTTTCCCCTCTTTATCCACGTCGATTTTTTCAGCCGACGGGCTCTTTGGAAGACCCGGCATTGTAAGTATCGACCCCGTATAAGCAACTACGAAGCCTGCCCCGGCGGATACCTTTACGTCCCGCACCGCCACCTTAAAGCCGTGCGGCGCGCCGAGGAGCGCCGGATCGTCCGAAAAGCTGTACTGCGTCTTGGCCATGCAGACGGGAAGAGCGCCATAACCGAGCGCCGTGAGCGCTTTGATCTGCTTTTGCGCGGTCTGAGAGAACTCGACGCCCTCTCCCCTGTATATCTTCTTTACGACAGCCTCTATTTTTTCTTCAAGCGGCGCCTCCGACGGATAGGCAAATCGAAAATCATTCTTTTCCCGGCAGAGACGGACAACCTCTCTTGCGAGTTCAACTCCGCCTTCTCCGCCTTTTTCCCAAACCTCGGACAGAACTGCGGTGACGCCTAACTCAGCGCACTTTTCCCTGACAAGCTCAAGTTCAGCCTCCGTATCCGTCGGGAAGCGGTTTATAGCCACGACGGAGCTCAGTCCAAACACGTTTTTCACATTGTCGACATGCTGCAGCAGGTTCGGAAGGCCCTTTTTGAGGGCACAGAGGTCTTCCTCACAGAGAACTTCCTTATTAGCCCCGCCGTGGAGCTTAAGCGCCCTCACAGTCGCGACTATGACCACTGCCGACGGCGTTATCCCCGCCCCGCGGCACTTGATGTCTATGAATTTTTCGGCGCCGAGATCCGCGCCGAACCCGGCCTCCGTCACCGCGTATTCGCCTAAAGCAAGCGCCATGCGCGTCGCCATGATGGAATTGCAGCCATGCGCTATATTCGCAAACGGCCCTCCGTGGATAAAGGCCGGCGTGTGCTCCAGCGTCTGGACGAGATTGGGCTTTATCGCGTCCTTAAGAAGCGCCGTCATCGCACCCTCCGCGCGCAGATCGTGGGCCGTAACCGGTTTTTCCTCCGCCGTGTAGCCGACTACTATCCGCCCTAGCCGCGCCTTGAGGTCGTCTACGCTCCCGGCAAGGCAGAGGCAGGCCATCACTTCGCTCGCCGCTGTTATGTCGAAGCCGTCCTCCCGCGGGACACCGCTCATCCTTCCGCCCAGACCGCCGGTTATATTTCTCAGCTGGCGGTCGTTCATATCCAGACAGCGCCGCCATGTGACGCGGCAGATGTCTATGCCCAGCTCATTTCCATGAAAGATGTGGTTATCGAGCATGGCCGCAAGCAGGTTATTCGCCGCGCTTACAGCATGCATATCGCCGGTGAAATGAAGGTTTATGTCCTCCATTGGCACGACCTGTGCGTAACCGCCGCCGGCGGCTCCGCCTTTTACACCGAATACCGGCCCGAGTGACGGCTCCCGAATGGCGATAACGGACTTCTTCCCTATCCTGCGAAGAGCATCGCCGAGACCGACAGTGGTGGTTGTCTTCCCCTCTCCCGCGGGGGTGGGATTAATAGCCGTGACCAGAACAAGCTTTCCCTGCTCTCTTCCGCCGTTTAAAACACATAAGTCGATTTTTCCCTTATATCGCCCGTATAGCTCAACATATTTTTCGTCTATACCCAGAAAGTCTGCCATTTCTGAAACAGGGAGCATATCCGCTCCCTGCGCTATCTCTATATCAGTTTTTAATTTCATTATCAATATACCTTCCAGTGATCGGCATGAAACACATTATATAGTATTATTTGTTTGAGTCAAGGTGTTTTTTCTCCCTTCTTGACATGGCCGGTCTATAGTGTTACAATTCAAATTATTATCGGCAATGAAGGGAAACGACCCGTACCGAAGCGTCAGAGAGGGAGATGCCGCGGCTGAAAGCGCTCCCGGTTTAAACGTACGGCAAGACCACTCCTTGAGCCGGCCTTCGATGAGATGGCCCGTGTTGCGCGCGTTACGGCGCCTTTGAGTTATAAATCAGGGTGGAACCGCGTATATTTGCGCCCCTGCAAGCCGACATCCGGTTTTGCAGGGGCGTTTTTTATATTTTTTGTTAAACGTCATATTATATATTAATTTGGAGGGATAATAATGTCCGAAAATGAATATACCTTTGAAAATGAAGCTTTTCGCAAGACTTACCGCCACACCACGGCGCACATCCTGGCGCAGGCTATAAAGCGCTTGTATCCGGACGTAAAGCTTGCTATCGGCCCCTCGATAGCGGACGGTTTCTATTACGATTTTGACGCCGAGGCCCCGTTTACGCCCGACATGTTAGAGGCGCTCGAAGCCGAAATGCGAAAAATCTGTAAAGAAAAGCTTCCGCTTGAGCGTTTTGAACTCCCCCGGGCCGAGGCGATAAAACTTATGGAAGAGCTCGGTGAGCCCTACAAAGTCGAACTCATAAACGACCTGCCGGAGGAGGCTCCACTAAGCTTCTACCGCCAGGGGGACTTTACTGATCTCTGCGCCGGCCCGCACCTGGACCATACCGGCAGGGTCAAGGGAAACGCCATAAAGCTCCTCTCCTGCACGGGCGCATACTGGCGCGGCGACTCAAACAGAAAAATGCTTCAGCGCATTTACGGCACCTGCTTCATGAAAAAAGAGGAGCTGAACGCATACCTTGAGCGCCTTGAAGAGGCAAAACGCCGCGACCACAGAAAGCTCGGCCGCGAGCTGGGCCTGTATTTGCTTCTGGATGAGGGCCCGGGCTTCCCGTTCTTTCTCCCCAAGGGCATGGTGATCAAAAACAAACTGATTGAATATTGGCGTGAGATCCACGCCGAGGCGGGTTACCAGGAAATCTCCACCCCGATAATGCTCACAAAAGACCTCTGGGAGCGGAGCGGCCATTGGGATCACTATAAAAACAATATATACAGCACAGTCATCGACGAGTCCGATTTTTGTATAAAGCCGATGAACTGCCCCGGCGGCATGCTCGTCTACAAATCCGAGCTGCACTCCTACCGCGACCTGCCCCTGCGCGTGGGCGAACTCGGTATCGTGCACCGGCACGAACTGTCCGGCGCGCTGCACGGCCTCATGCGCGTGCGCTGCTTCACACAGGACGACGCGCATATCTTCATGACGCCGGAGCAGATTAACGATGAGATAAAAGGCGTCTGCAACCTTATTGACAAGGTTTACTCCCTGTTCGGCTTCAAATACCATATCGAGCTCTCCACCATGCCGGAGGATCACATGGGTGACGAGGCAGTCTGGGAGACTGCCACAAACGGGCTGCGCTGCGCGCTCGAAGAGCTCGGCAAGCCTTATACCATAAACGAGGGCGACGGCGCGTTCTACGGTCCGAAGATCGACTTCCACCTTGAGGATTGCATAGGCCGGACCTGGCAGTGCGGCACTATCCAGCTCGATATGCAGATGCCCGAAAAGTTTGAACTGGAATATGTCGGAGCGGATGGCGAAAAACATCGCCCCGTCATGATACACCGCGTGGTATTCGGCTCGATTGAGCGCTTTATCGGAATACTCACCGAGCATTTTGCCGGCGCTTTCCCGCTGTGGCTCTCCCCTGTGCAGATGAAAGTCCTGCCCATAACCGACCGTACGCGCGATTACGCCGTGGCTGTCGCTGAAAAACTGAAGGCCGCGGGATTCAGAGTCGAAATGGACGACAGAAGCGAAAAGATCGGTTACAAGATACGCGAGGCCCAGATGCAGAAAATCCCCTATATGCTCGTTCTCGGCGATAAAGAAGCCGAAAGCGGCAGTGTCACGGTCAGAACCCGCGCTGGCGGCGATCAGGGCTCGATCGAACTGGGCGATTTTATAGCAAAAGCCGCAGATGAAGTCCGCGCCAGAACCAACTGAATACGTAATTAAGCAATATAAGCAAATTCAAGTAATTTTTACAACTAATAAAGAATAAGACTTCTTCGCAGACTATTTACAGTAATCTGCAAAGGAGTCTTTTCATTGAATAACAAGAGAAAACTGACGGCAGCGCTCGCCGTCATTTTCACCATAAACATCCTGATAATCCTTTTCGCCCAATCCGAATTATCTCCGCAAGCCGAGGCCGTCGCATATAAAAGGGGCTCGTCTGGCTCCGTCGTCACTCAGATACAGAAGAAACTATCCCAGTGGGGCTATTATTCCGGCTCTGTCGACGGAATATACGGCAGCAGGACGGAAAAAGCCGTCATATGGTTTCAGAAGAAAAACGGGCTTACGGCGGACGGCGTGGCCGGTACCGCTACGCTCAGAGCCATAGGCATTTCCGACTCATCCGGCACGGGGACACAGGATAATAATGTGGCGCTGCTGGCTCGCCTTATTTCCGCCGAGTCCCGGGGAGAACCATATTCGGGACAGGTGGCCGTCGGCGCGGTGGTACTCAACCGCGTGGAACATCCTTCCTTCCCGAATTCACTTTCCGGCGTTATTTACCAGTCCGGCGCTTTTACTTGTATGACGGACGGACAGTTCAGTGCGGAGGTAACCGATTCCGCGTATAAAGCAGCGCGCGACGCTATAAACGGAGTAGATCCATCCGGCGGTGCCATATACTATTTTAACCCCGCAAAGGCCACGAGCAAGTGGATATGGTC
>JBFWIW010000012.1:0-57378 GCA_050253535.1 Oscillospiraceae bacterium | reverse complement strand
GTGCTTGGTGTCCCGGTTCTGCCTGTTTCACTCACAATAATATCGTGGGTGATCTTGTTTACCGTGATAAAACGAGGGTTCAGACAGGTCATCAATATTGCGCAGGACACGCAAACGGAATAAGCGCGTCAATGCAAAAATAGAGGAGTCGCCTGAGTAACTGTTAAGCCACTCTTTAGTGGGTTAACAGTATTGCGGCGTACTGCAGAAAAAACATGGTGGTGATGCTTAACGGATTGTGATATAATTTATTATTAATCGCATATTAATCCGAAAGTGAGGTTTACATAAATGATTGAAGATATGCGTGCGCAGCTCGCCGCGCTTTCAGCAAAGCTTGAGCGCATGAAGAAAGTAGATTCCATGCTCGAAAATCTGCAGAGAGAAGAACAGAATCTCGCTCAAAGCGAGAAATTTCTGAAAACAGTTCTCTCCAAGGAAGAAGCCGATGTGGGCAGGCTTGAAAGAACGACTGCCGCATCAGTTATTTATTCAATGCTGGGCAAAAGAGACGCAAAGCTCGATAAAGAACAGCAGGAAGCATATGCCGCCAGATTAAAATACGATTCCGCCGCGCGCCAGCTTGACGACTGTAAAATGCGAATGGATGAACTGCGCCGGGAAAGAGAATCGCTTGCCGACTGCAGGGATCAGTATGACAAAGTTTTTGCCGGACTGCAGGAGCTGCTTCGGGAGAACCCCGACTATGCCGAGCGGCTTTGCGCGCTGGAACGGCAGCGCGGCGAGGCGCAAAGCCAGCTCAAGGAACTGGATGAGGCGATTTCGGCCGGCGACGCCGCCATGTGGCAGGTTAATAGTATTGAAAACAGCCTCGGCAGTGCTGAAGGCTGGGGGACCTGGGATCTTTTAGGCGGCGGACTGATTTCAGATCTGGCGAAGCATTCGCATCTGGATGACGCGCAGGCCGGAGCCGAGCACCTGCAGATACTGCTCAGCCGGTTTCAAACCGAGCTTGCGGATGTTTACATCAATCCGCAGTTGGGTGCTGTAAATGTTGAAGGATTTCTGCGTTTTGCAGACTATTTCTTTGACGGCCTTATCGCCGACTGGTCCGTCCTTTCTCACATACATGATTCACAGGCGAGCGTCGCCAGGGTCAAGCAGCAGGTGGGCGATGCGCTGTCAAAGCTGCATACACTAAAGTCAGTCCGCGCCGGGGATAAAGCCGCGGTTGAAAAGCAGATTGCCGAATTGGTGGCCAAAGCCTGAAAGAAAATGAGCTGCGGAGAAATGAAAAATTCATTCCTCCGCAGCTCATTTATCGTGCATGGGCTTAAAGCTGAGCGCCTAATTCACAATGATAATTCTTAGTCTGTCCTTTTTAAACTGTCCCGTTATAAGGACAAAATTGTTGCAGACCCGTTCCTTGTACCGATAGTCGATTGCTTAATGCACAGCATGTCCTTTCCGGGCCTGTTTCGTCCGGAGGGGCCGTAATCGATCGATTGTCTCCTCCATAGTTAGCGCCGCAGATAACCCTTTTCGACAGAATCTTCTATGATTTCCTTCGCGTAATCCCAGAGCTCGGGGACGTTTTCCTCCAGCATGCCGTTTCGTTTAAAGACCTTTTCGCTGGTAACGCCGGGCTTTTTCCAGGTATAGCCCTCTGTGCTGTAATTTAAAATCAGCGGCTGCAGCCTGTCAAGACTGGCCGCGAAGCAGGCTTCCTTTGTCTCCTCTTCTTCAAACTCGCGCCACAGCGCCATTATTTCATTCGCCTGATCCTCCGGCAGAATACTAAAAAGCCTGTCAGCAGCTCTCATTTCGCGCTCTTTCTTGTCCTCGTACCCCTTTTCGTCGTAGCAGAAGGTGTCGCCCGCGTCTATCTCCACAAGATCATGTACGATGACCATTTTAATTACCTTCAAAATATCCATGTCTTTATCTTTTGCGTATTCAGACAACAGCATAGCCATTATTGCCAGATGCCACGAGTGTTCCGCGTCATTCTCGTTTCTTTTTGTCCCGATGACGACATTTTGCCTGAAAATCTGTTTTGCCTTGTCTATCTCCGTTATGAATTTTATCTGTTGTAATAATCTTTCTTTCAAATTTCCGCCCTCCTGAGTTTTCACATCTGATATTATATTTTTGATATTTTATTATGGTCATTATAGCATACTCGCCGTATGCTATAACAGGTTTTATATTAAATTGATGATGGTAAACCTATATTACTTCAGGTAAATAAAAAAAGGCCTGGATACGTGGAAAAGTCCCCCGTATCCAGGCCTTTTTATTTAATTTATCTAAACGTTTAGCGTTATTCGCCGTACATCGCAAAGAGCTTTTCCGCGAGCTCTCCGCGTGTCACTGCCGTTCTGCCGGCGTCTGAGTCGGGGGTATAATCGATTCCGGCAAGCTCTGCAAAGCGGGAAAGTATGAGCTCAAGCTGAGAAGCCGTCAGGCTATCGTTTACACCGAAGGTTCCGTCCCCGTACCCCTCGACAATGCCGTTTGTTTTGGCCCAGCCGACATATCCGCTGTACCATGTTTCCCGCTCAACGTCGCTGAAACCGTCCGTCTCGCTCTCCGGGACCCCCATCAGGCGGCCGAGAACGGTTATTGCCATGGCGCGCGTTACATTGTCGTCCGGTGAGAAGGTGCTGCCGGAGGTTCCGAGCATTATGCTGTTCTCGTAGAGGTATTTGACGGCCTCACAATATGAGTCGGTATTGGCTATGTCGCTGAAGGGAAGCCCCGTATAGGTCGCCGCCGCGGCGGTGACGCTGTAGAACAGGTTTGCGCCATCCGTTATGGTGAACACGTCGACTGTGCTGTCGGACGATGTGCCGTCCATGCCGTTCGGCCGCTGCGTGGCGGGATCAAAGCCCTCGGGGGGTTCCATACCCTCGGCAGGCTCGGCGTCGTCGGCCTGAGTGGGATCAAAGCCCTCCGGAGGTTCTATGCCCTCCGGCATTTCTCCTTCGATCGGTGCGGTACCGTCCGGCATTTCGCCGGTGGGCCCTCCCGTCATACCACCACTGGTGCTGCTGCCAGAGAGAAGGCTCTTGTTTCCGTCGGAATCCACCAGATAGAAGGTATAGTCACCCTCCTCAATGTCGGGGGAGCTATATACCAGAATACTGAACGCGCTCTTTGGGGTAAGGGTGGCGACGGTATTGCCTTCCTCGTCGCACATTAAAATGCTCACATCGCTTTGCGTCTGGGTGAATGAGAGCATCACGAAGGTCTGGCTGTCGGACTCCACCTCGTCGTACATACTGCCGTAGGCGAACACGGTTCCACCGTTTATGGTAATGCCGAGATCGGAGTCAATGCCGCTGTCCTGACTTGTGGGACAAGCCGCGGCGGCGATGGTGCCGCCGTTTATAACTATCCAGCCGTTGGAGTCGATGCCGTCGCCCTCGCCGGTGGCTCCGGTATTTTCAACATAGACGCTGCCGCCGTTCATGGTGAAGACGGAGACGTTGTCCTCGCTGGTGTTTATGCCGTCGTTGCCTGCATATATGTTGATGTTGCCGCCGTTTACGGTGAGGTCGATATCGGAATCGAGGCCCTCGTTTTCGGCATAGATGTTAAGAATGCCGGTGCCGCTGGTCCCGCCGTCCACGTTCATGGACATCAGGGAGTGGATGGCACCATCGATTTTATATAACTTTTTGGTGGTGCCCTCTTTGTAAATTTTTGCTACATAGGAGCCGGTGACGTTATTTTCGGTGCCGTCGGCGATTACGAGATTAGCGCCGGCAGCGGATGTATCTATGACACTTGTCGCACTCTCTTCGTCGGTGGCGCAGCACTCGTAGACATTGTAGAATACAATGGCGGGAGCCACGGTACAGGTGATGTCAACACCGTTTAATATAATGGTGACAACGGCGTCAGGGTCGCTTGACGCGTCCTCACCGAGGTCAACGGCGATCTGGCCCGCGGACAGGCTGCCGCTTATCGTGTAGGTGCCCGGTTCGGTAATTGTTACGACCGTATGGGCCGCCGCCTCCTCGGCGGTGTGCATATCCGCTTCGGCGCCCTCACCATACGTATCGTCGGTGCCGTCCTTATAATAGACGATGTCCGCCCCGACATAGACAGCGGAGGAGGTGCTGGTTGCCGCCGAGGAGCCGTTCACGGTGACGCCGCTGTCCGTGAGCTTGATCTTAGTCGTGTTGGAGGCAAATGCCGAGACAGATAATAACGACGCCATGATGCAGAGCGTCAAAAGCAAAGGTAAAAATCGCTTTTTCAAAATACAGTTTCCTTTCAATATATTATTCAATGGGATTATAATTAAATCCTCCTGGAGACTTGGATTGCGGACTTGCATAAAATGATTTTTTGCGCCTTTCATGGCGGATTCCGGAAATGCTTTTCTAATCAAGGTTACTGCGCCCGGACCCGCCGTGTAGTCCACGTCGGGTATGTATCTGTTGGTATTCCCTTATTAAAGGCCTAAAGCATCTGCGACCGCGCCAATTATACCGTTGCTGCTGAAGGTCGCTCCGGAGACCGTGTCCACGTTCACGCTCTGTTCGGTAATGATACTTGAGATAATTGTGTTTTTCGCGTAGTTAAAGTACTTATAATCATCCTGATGGGATTCAATAGTGATATCGGCGATTTTGCCGTCGGTCACGGTGACTGTGACATTGACGTCGCCGCGAAAACCCATTCCCGTACCGCTGTATATACCGTCTGTGAAGATTCCCTCGGAGTTGGATGCTGCGCCGTCTGCCGGAGCGGCAGTTTCCTCAGAGGCTGCGCTGTCTGCCGGAGCTGTGGTCTCCTCAGAGGCTGCGCCGTCTGCCGGAGCTGTGGTCTCCTCAGAAGCCGCGCTGTCTGCCGGAGCTGTGGTCTCCTCAGAAGCTGCGCTGTCTGCCGGAGCTGTGGTCTCCTCAGAAGCTGCGCTGTCTGCCGGAGCTGTGGTCTCCTCAGAGGCTGCGCTGTCTGCCGGAGCTGTGGTCTCCTCAGAGGCTGCGCTGTTTGCCGGAGCTGTGGTTTCCTCAGAAGCTGCGCTGCCTTTCGGAGCGGAGATTCCCCCGGCGGCTTTGCCCTTCTGTACGTGGGTATTCTTGGAAACTGCGCTGTCTTCTGGACCGGATGCCGCGTCCGAGGTGGTGGAAGTCTCGGTCTGGACGCTTTCGCCGCCAGTACTGGTAATTCCGAGCGCGTCTATGACTGCATTTATGATGGCCCTGCTGCTGAAGGTTGCGCCCGATACTGTGTCAACCTCAGTTGACTGCAGAGTCAGGATACTGCTGATAACTGCGTATTCGGCACGGTTGAAAAATTCGCTGTCATCGCCTGTGGAGAGCACCTCAATATCCGATATATTCCCGCTTTCAACAGTGACTTGCACTTCTGTTGTGCCTCTGTAACCCGATGCGCTGCCCGTGTATACGCCGTCTGTAAACTGTCCCTGTGATGCGCTGTCCGTAACGGCGGAGGATGTCCCGCTGACAGCGGATGAATTCTGTGGAACAAGGCTCCCCACGTAATAGAGTCCGGCTATGGCCGCGACAGACATTGCGGAGGCGACCGCCGGTGTGGGGTTTGCTTTCACATTCCCGCGGGGGCAGGCAGCTACGCAGGCGAAACAGTCGATGCACTCGCCGGAGGTAACCGTGTCAGTCTTATAGAGCGGAATACCCATCGCACATTTGAGGGCGCACAGCCTGCATTTGCCGCAGTTCTCGCGCGGTTTTTTGATCCGGAACAGGCGGACACTGGAAGTTATAGCGAATATGGCCCCCAGGGGACAGAGATACCGGCAGAAAAAGCGCTCAATAAACATGGAGCCGACAATAATCACAAGCAGGAGCGCCGCACCGACCGAAAGCAGATAACCGGCGGGCGGCCAGCCGGAGACGGAGGCGTACATGCCGAAGATAGTCCACGGATTTGACGTGCTGTCTATTGAAAACCCGAGTGTCCATATGAACACCGCAATAAGAAGCAGAATGATGTATTTAACCAGCTTGAGAATACCGTCGGCCTTCTCGCTCACTTTCAGCCTTTTCTTTGATATTTTACCGGAAACAAACCACAGCAAATCGCCCATCGAGCCGAAGGCACACAGAAATCCGCAGAAAAAGCGCCCCATGAGCACCGTTATTGGGATGACGGCCAGCAAAATAAGGAGCTGCCCCGACAGGGCGGAAAAGCTGAAGCTGCCACCGATTATAGCCATATAGACATCTTTGAACGCTGAGAAAACGGAGATGAAAAGCCCCGGCAGAAGGAGAAAGGCGGCAACTTGAACGGCGCGCCTGAAAATCTGTATTTTAGAAAGTTTTTTAGTACCCATAATTTATTACCTCGTCTGTTTATCTAAGGAGCCGCAGACTAAATCGTATTGGATGGATGAGAGAGGATTTTTCGACAGCTGGTTCAAAAAACGAAGGCAAAAACTTGGTGTATTAACGAGGCTTTTTGGACGAAATCGCGGAAAATGATCCGCGCAGCTGCCGACTGAGATTTAATCAGCGTTTCCCTAATAGTGAAAATCGGTCACGGAGTCCCTGTGTTGCCAGAACGTTCTGCGCCGCGCTGACAAAAACGGCCTGCAGCCCAAGTTGCTCGACAAGCCGGCTGCCATCCCCGATCCCCGAGACAAAAACCGCTGTGGTGAGCGCGTCGAGTTCCATAGCCGAATCGCCGATAATGGTGATACTGCATAGCCCGGAATCGGCGGGATAACCGGTTCGCGGATCAATGATGTGGTGGTATCTGACGCCGTCCTTTATAAAGAATTTCTCGTATAAACCGGAGGTCACAACGGCTGAATCTTTTATCTGCAGAGATCCCATCGGTGCGCCAGCCGGCAAAAACGGGTTCCGGATGCCCACCGTGCGCGGCGCTCCCATGGCAATGACCGTTCCGCCGAGATTGATTACGGCGTCGATTGTCCCTTGCTCTGTAAGGATGCGTTTTACCTCGTCGGCGGCGAAGCCCTTCGCTATTCCGCCGAGGTCTAGCGCCTGCCCCTGTTTTCGCAGCATGACTGAGCAGGAGGGATCGTCTATCTCAATATCCATGTAGTCGACGAGAGAACACGCGCGGGCGACTTCGGACGGGGAGGGGATAAAGTCTCCTTTTTTGCCGATACCCCAGAGCTCGGTGAGCGGGCGGGAGGTGATGTCGAAAGCGCCGCCCGAGAGCTCGGAAAAGCGTAGGGCTGTTTTTATGATGTGCAGCGTGTCGGGGTGTACCTCAACAAAGCGCTTGCCTGCCGCGGCGTTTATCCGCGAGATATCACTCACCTCGTCAAAGACCGAGAGACGTTTATGAAGCGCCATGACCCGCTCCATGGCTTTGCACAGACCCGCTTCGCCGCCGCAGTCTGATATCGTTATTGAATTTACAGTGCCCAGAGCGAAAAATGTCTTCTGCAAAGTCATTTTATAAAACCGCCTCAAGATTTGATTAATTCTATATCTTAATTTAAAGCAGAAAGATTAAAATAACATTAAGAGAACGGCGCAGAATGTTAACAAATTGAAAACCCCTCGTCAGATGAAGGGACGAAGGGGCTGCTGGTTGGTTTATCAAACGCTTTGGATTTTTCCAATCTGTAAAATAAAGTGGCATCATTGGTGGAAATTATAATTGAGGGATTTCTCTTTATTGTTGATGTATAAATAGACGATTACATAATTTGTAAAATTTGATATTATATGTTGAATTAGAATTATAAATTTATTATAATATTTATAATAACAACGTTATTATTATAAATTAAATTTCGACAATAAGAAAGGAATGATTTAATGAAAAAATCAAGAAAACTGCTTTCCGTTTTCCTTACGCTTTGCCTGATGCTGACACTGCCGCCAACCCTCGCGTTTGCTCAGGAGTCTGATTTTACCGGAGATATCTATGTTTACGAAGAAGAACTGGGACCGGAGGTATACCAAGGATATTATACCTGCTGGAGCGGCAGCTATGAGGATTTTGACATTGAAAATACAGAGCTGACGTGGACGGCTTTTGATGCTGATAACCCGATTACCAGCGAGGGCGAGGCAATCAACCGGGATATGTATGTGCTGGATGAGGTATATCTGTATTTTGGGGATCTCGATCTGGGCAGCGGAACGCTGTACGCGCCCACTGAGGAAAACGAGTTAAATCTTGAGGGGGGCACGCTGAAGGCGGCCGCTATAGATTGTGCATATGACGTATGGATGGATGCGGAAACCTATATCTTTGTTCAAGGCGATATCACAGCGGCTGAAGTGTACAGTTCTGGGTGCACGCTGGACGTGGGCGGCAGCATCATAGCGCCAGATGTCTATTTTAACAGCAGTAACGGTCCGCTGTTCGTCACCGTGGGCGGGGACATTTATGCGTATAATTACGATCAGGAGGGCGGCTCGGTAACAGTAGCTGGTGATATAACAGCAGGATATTTTGCAACTTCTGAATATGAGACCGAGGGTGTCAGGGATGATGAATACTGTATTGAACTGCTTGATAAATATTCGGACTATAATTTTACGGAGCTCAATGTCGGCGGCAGCGTAACAGCCGAAGACGGCAGTATTTACGTCGGCTGGGATATGTACGATCAGGAACCTTATAATGAATTCAGTTATGTACCGATCGTCGTCAATGTCGCGGGCGATATGGAGGCGGGAAACGAGGTAGTGATCTGCGAAGGCACGATCACTGTTGGCGGCGAAATAAGCACAACCAGCGTTGAAGTGCCTAGAACAATTTATATTTACGGCGGCAATATAAAGGCTTCCGATATATCAAGCGCCAGCAGAATTTACATAGGTGAGGCGTACGATGACTACGGCCTGAACAACGCCATCGCCGTCGATGTAACCGGCGACATCGCCGCCGCCTATCAGATCAACGTTTACGGCGGAAATATCAATGCCGGCGGTACTATCCAGACACTTGCGGGTCTTGACACCATTTATATTTACGGCGGCAAAATCGAGGCTGAAGCCATCGACAGCGCAACCGACATAGTCATAGGACGATCTCTTGTCGACGAAGCGTACGTAACAGAGGATTTCGAAACAGAGGTTAGACGGTCGGATGACATTATTATTGATACCGGCAGTCTGACCGCTGGTGATCTGTATATTTACGAGGGCAGAGTTTTTGCCGGCACCATGTCATGCGAATACGCAGTTATAGATGATAATGCCGAGCTGTTTGACGCGGTAAACAGCGGTGCGGCAATCCCGACGGACGGGTATGACGTTACGATGAGTCTCACCACTTTGAGCGGCCTTATACCAGGCGGCATGGCCGATATATACGTCTCATATGGTGAGGGTTCAAAGTGGTTTGCAGCGACGGCCGATTCAAATGGTGAGGTAAATGTCTGGCTGCCCGACGGTTATACAGAAGGGGAGGCCCACTATGCTGAAACGAGCGCCTCTTTTACAGACGACGACACAGACGAAGACCTGAGCTTTTCAGTTCCCTCGGCGGCTGAGGAAGGACCGGCATACGCCGCGGCCGGCATTGGCATCAGCGTACCTGATACGGTGTTCAGCTATGACGGCGGGGATGCGCCCTGGGGGTATGACGATCCGTTTGACCCGGCAGACTTTACCTTTATGTCGGCAGGCGAAACCGTTTCGGGATTCTCCACAGATTCCGAGGCGTATAATATCACAGTTTATCGCAACGGCGACTGGTATTACTGCGAGGAAATCGGCGGATTTTATGAAGGAGATTATATCGTCTCGGTTACTACGGAACAGACTATAGACGGCACCACCTATATCGCCGCGGGGACCGACGAATTCACGGTTAAGCCCCTTGTCGTCACAGTAAAGGCCAACGGCGCGAGCGTCTACGTAGGCGCCTCCCTGCCGGAATTCAAGGTCAGAGTAAGCGATAACGGCGACGGAGAATTTGCTGATGAACTGCAGGAGCATGCTGGTTTGCTGTTCTGTGCCGAGAGCTATGGAACTACTGAATCAAGGGACAGCTATCCGATCTATGCGCGCGCTGACTGCGTGGCTTATTTTGATGGTTCTATGGCGCCAACATCGGTGGAAACTGAAGATGTCGACAAACCTGTATACACCCCTTTCGGCAATCCCTATTTTACGGTCTATGCAGCCAACATAGCTGGCATATTCGATGAATACTATGATGTACAAACCGCCAGCGTATCCAATTCCACAGCCTGGGGATACAGCGTACAGTTCAATCTGATAAACGGTACTTTTAATGTCAGGACCCATAATACCGGTATCGACTATTACTCCATCACCGCGGCGGCGGGCGCAGGCGGCAGCATCTCGCCCTCCGGCATCGTTAACGTCGCGGAGAGCACAAGCAGGACATTCACGATGACGCCAGACGAGGGATACGTCGTAGACGACGTTCTGGTTGACGGTGATTCCGTCGGCGATGTAACGGAATATGTGTTCACCTCGGTTAAAGCAGGCCACACCATTGAGGTTACGTTTACAAAAGACATCCCGAGTGAAAAATTCACCGACGTCGACCCCGGACTCTGGTACGCTGACTTCATAGACTATGTCGTGCGCGAGGGCCTGTTCAGCGGCACATCGGACACCACGTTTGAGCCTGATTTGTCAATGACAAGAGGCATGTTTGCAACCGTGCTGTACCGCCTCGCGGGTTCGCCGGCAATTGCGGCAGCCAGTCCGTTTTCGGATGTGGCGAGCGGAGAGTGGTATACCGACGCCGTCATATGGGCAGCCGGTGAAGGTATCGTCAACGGTGTAGCGACGGACGTGTTCGGACCTAATGAGGAAATAACCCGCGAACAGCTCGTCACAATGCTGTATAACTACGCCGTTTACAAGGGGTATGACGTGAGCATCGGAGAGGATACAAATATTCTTTCGTATGATGACTTCTCTGAAATTTCTGAATACGCCATTCCAGCCATTCAGTGGGCATGCGGCGCCGGTATTATAGAGGGCAGGACGCTGAGCACTATAGTCCCGCAAGGTAACGCGACCAGAGCGGAAGTCGCGGCGATACTGATGAGATTCATGGAAAATGTAGTGGAATAATTTGTACACAGGACAGAGTCCTGCGGCCATAAAAATGCCGCAGGACTCTGTCCTTTAAAAATATTTACCGGAAAGATTCGCAGAGCGTCCGCCCCACCGGGCGGCCGATTATTATATGTCCTGCCATAAAAGCTGATTGTTTTCAAAATTGACATTTATTTTATCCGTATCCCTGAGCCAGGCGAGATATGACCGCACGGTACTGCCGACCAATACGTACTGCTCGAAATTCATCGTCAGACTATACTCTTCGAAAACCTTCTGCAAAATCGCCTCAAAATTCCGAGGGGGCCGGCAAAAAGAAACCAGCTTGTCCGCGATTTCATAAACCTTGTTTCTGTTTATACGCACCAGCTCATGTATGTCCGCCGAGGCCTCGGCATGGGCGGGAACAAAGATATTCGCTTTCATTTCACTGATCTTATCCAGAGTATCCAGATAGGCCCGTACATCATAGATAAACGAAATCTGGTATTTTTCCAAGGTGCTTTTACTGCTGATGCAGTCAGCAAGAAAAACGGTGCCGTCCGGTGTGCGGACACCTATCATATCGAAGAAATGTCCCGGCAGCGGAATGATTTCCAGTTCTTTCGGGAAGCTCCCGTCTGTAATATCCACGGCGTCGCTCTCTGAGGCAAGTAAAAATTTGTTACGCAGGTCTTTGCAGGGATACCCCCCGTATAGGAAGGCAGGCTCCAGAATCGGATACCTGGTAAAGGCGGTCTCGATGCCGTTTGCGTAGATTTTGCAGCCGGTCTGCTGCTGCAAAAAACGATTGCCGCCGATATGGTCGGCATTGGAATGCGTATTGACGATAGCTTTCAGGTTCCACCCGTTTTCGCTTAGTATTTTGCGCACTTTCCGACCCGCATCTTTATCGTTGCCGCTGTCGATAAGATATATGTCCGTATCATTGGCTTTATAAAGGCCTATCTTGGCGGGACAGTTTAT
Source organism: Oscillospiraceae bacterium (assembly GCA_050253535.1). GTDB lineage: Bacteria > Bacillota > Clostridia > Oscillospirales > Oscillospiraceae > JBFWIW01. The sequence continues at coordinate 45,424 of JBFWIW010000012.1, read as the reverse complement.
GTAATAACTTTTTTCACCGACCTGAACTAATTCAAACATGCAGTCACTCCCAATTTAACGTCTTTGCAGTAATTATATCATGCGGATGAGCAGCCGTCATAAACGCGCATTATTGAAGAAACCCAATGGGCTTCTTCGACTGTTTTAACATACCCTACAGAAAAAAGCAACGGATTGGATAAAATTCCGGCATGCTGCGTTATGTTTTTAGAAAGCCTTATAATCAATAGTGCGGTGACGGTTTTTCTTATATAGTAAGAATTTCTCCGTTAAATTTTATAATAGCGTGATAGTCACCTCTGTATTTGGCAGATGTCGAACAAAAATGCAAATATATGTTGATGTATACAATAAATGGATATATAATTGCTGAATGGAAGCTAGAGAGAAATGAAAAATTCACCTTCCTGCAAAGGCTGTCAAGAGGGAAAAATGAAACAAAATAATGCCGCTTCTTATCCTGAAAAGATTACCGATGTATATCTGTGCGTTCTGACGGCTGTTTTCCCGCTATGGGTGCAGCTCGGCGGTTATACGGATATCACAAGAGCCAAATACAACTTTTTTACTGTCACCGCGATCATATATATTTCCGCAATGATTCTCATCATCGCGGAATTGTCTCTCATCGGAAAGTCACGCGAAATAATAGAAAAATTCCGTCATTTCAGCATTACTCAGATTTGCGTACCGGCATATGTTATCTGCTGCTGTATCTCCGCGGTTCTTTCCAGATACGGTAAAGCGGTATGGCTGGGGGCCGGGAGATATGAGGGACTGAAGACAATTCTGCTCTATGCGGGTATTTTCCTGTTCATATCATTTTTCGGCAAATTCAAGAAACGGTATTTATATCTTCTCGGCGCATCGGTATTAATTAACACTGTGATCGGTATACTGCAGTACGCGGGGAGCAATCCCTTTTCGCTGTTTCCGAACGGTTACACTTTTCACGACGCATTTACGCTGTATGCCAGCGCCTTTCTCGGCACGATAGGAAACGTTGACATCCTCTCCGCTTTTCTGAGCCTTGCGGTACCGCTCTTCTATGCCTGCTACATACTCTGCGACAGATCGGAAATCATGCTGGTCCTATTTGCCGCCGGCGTTTTTCTGCTTCTGCTGGCGGGCGCAAGTGCCGGTATAGTCGGCGTCGGCGCAGGTTTGTTTTTGACTGTGCCTTTGCTCGTAAACTCAAAACAAAGGTTCTCCAGAGCCCTGTCGGCTGCGGGACTTGCCGCCATTTCCGCCGCGGTTTACAAATGCCTCGGTTTTACTTATGAAAACAGAGTGACTGAAATTAACTTCAGGGTCGGCGTAATTTCGGCAGCCCTGATTGTGCTCGCCTGCGTTATGATCGCTTTGGCCTGCTTGATAAGGCGCAGCGGAGAGGGCGGGCCTTGGGACGGCGACAGATTAAGAAAAGTGCTGGCGGTCTGTGTTGTTTTCAGCTTTTTTGCCGCACTTGCGGTAATAAGGTTTTACCCTTTTGAAAGCGGCACGCTTTACGAAGCCCATCAGGTTTTGAACGGGATCATCTCGCCGGAGTTCGGTTCTCGGAGAATACAGATCTGGCAGGAGGTCTTAAAACTCATACCGGAGCACCTCTGGTTCGGGGGAGGACCCGACACTCTGGCGGAACGTATGACATTCTCATTTAAGCGCTACAATGAGACGCTCGGTACCACAGTCGAAACCTTCATCGACAGCGCGCACAACGACTACCTTAATATTCTGGTCAATACCGGTATCTTCTCGCTTTTATTTTACCTCGCCGCCCTTGTCTCTACCGCTTTTCGGGCTTTCCGGCATGCAGCCGGCGACAGAAATGTCCTGATAATCATGACCGCGCTCTTTTGTTACCTCATTCAGATATTCTTCAGCTTCAGCATCTGCATCGTGTCCCCGCTTTTCTGGGCATTTTTCGCGCTCTTCGAGGCAAGCCTCCGAGAAAACAATAAGACTATAAGAAGGATCTGATCAAATGTATCTGGGTAAAAAACTTATCTCTCTGAATCTGGTGCTGGTACTGATTCTTGCTTTGGCTGTCGCGATACCCGCGACTGGCGCAGCCTATGAGGAGCACGCTGTCCCGGACGAGGTGGCCGATGCCGTGGAATATACTGCAAGCACAGTGCCGACAGTTCCCATAAGAAACTGCGCCGAGGAAGCCTCCACGGAGGAAGTTCTGGAAAAGATTTCGCCAGTTGACCCGGTACCTGCCGAGGGGGCCCCCGTGGAGGAGTCTCCTGCCGGAGTTGGAGATGGTTTGGATATGTCGGTTTGCGCCGACAGCCCATATAACATAACGGTTGGCAATACGACGTTTTATAATACGGCAGACGCTTCCGGAACAGGGTGGAGTTACAGCGCCGAGGAAGGCGTTTTGACACTTAACGAATATCAAGGCGGCAGTATTAAATCTTACGGGGATCTGAAAATTTACTCGTACGGGACGGTAAAAGTGACTGGAAGCAACGTGGCGGCTTCCCCCTCGGCCGGCGTGACTGTGGCCGGCGAACTTGATCTATATATCTTGTCGGGGAATGCATACTTTACCGGTGCGTCAGGGAGTCAAAACGGCGCTGACGGAATAAATGCGAAGACTGTATTTATAATCGGAGACGATGATACTGTGATCAACTGTACAGGTGGATACAGTTCCAATCATGGTGGGCATGGTATTTCGGGAGATATTATATATTTAATACCGGACACAATGTATATAACAGGCGGCGGTTCTACAGGCACCGTTGGTGTGGGCATACACTTTACAACCTATCTTTATATTGGCGTCTGCTCTATGGTTGTTCAGGCTGGCGGTACGGCGGGATACGCTATCGCATCCCCCGACGGATTATATTTTTATTATTCAAAACATGTTACTCTGATAGAGTCAGGAACTTATAAGATTTCAGTACAAATCAACAGATATAATCTCGTTCTGTACGGAAATGGGGGGACATATAGCGATGGCAGAACTGCCAAACTCCTTAATGGGAGTTATCCGACATATTTTAAACTGTGGGATTATGTATTCACGCGGGACGGTTATCAGCAGATAGGGTGGGTGACCGGAAGCGACTTAATACCTCTGAAGACGTCGTTTTGTCCAGGAGAAAACACGTCACTGTACGCAAGCTGGGCCCCAAAACTGGACAACGCCGCGCTTTTCATCGGAAACGGCGGAACTATAAACGGTTCTTACTATCTTAATATACCAACCGGCGCTTCTGTCAGCATCCCGGGGGCCGTTTGTACCGTTGATTCGGAAAACCTTTATCTTCTCGGATGGTCTGATTTATATGATTTTGACAGTGAAGCTGATTCGGTAAATCATATTATAAACGGGAGCGATAAATGGTATCTCCCGGGTACGACAGTAAGTATGGGCAGCCAGACAACGCTCTACGCGCACTGGATATACGAGAACAGCAAACATAATATCGTCTATTATAACGGAAACGGCGGGAAAAGCAGTATGGGCGGCGCTGCCGTCGTCCAGGCGGCACTAGCAACAGCCAGCGATATTACGCTTTATGTGCAGGACGATATGGCGTTTACCCGTGACGGCTACGTTTTCGACGGCTGGACAGACGACAGCGGCGCGGAGTACGAGACCGGACAGGCGATAACAAATACGACCGGGGCCTTCAAGGTTACCAATTTATATGCCCAATGGCTCGAGGTACACTCTTATACGGCCGGGAATGGCGCCAGCGGCGACTCCGCGGCACTCGACGTCTATCCGACTAGGAATGAGGTCAAGGTATCGCTGGACATAGGCAGCCTTAAAAACCCGGACACAGGCAGTACGACGCTACCGGTCTATTACGCGCTATACGAGAACGGGCGGATGATCGCCATAGAGATGCAGGAGGTGCCTCAGACGCCAAGCGGCATGACGGGCAGCGTTACTATTGATTATACCGATGGTGTACGGCCAGACGCGTGCAGGATATTTGTTTTCGGCGGGGATGATTATGCCCCGGCCTATGAGCCTCTCACGTGCGATCTCAGTTAGAGCCGGAAACGGATGGATGCAATATGCAATAATAAGTCTCCGTTATTCCGCTTTTTTCGGGGGACCATTGGTTTTTTGAAAAAAGCGATAAGGATTTTATAAAATGCATTTGGACAAAAAAATAATTTCGCTGAATCTGGCGCTGGTACTGGGTATCGCGCTGCTTCTCGGGGTACCAGCAGCCGGGGCAGTATATGAAGAGCGTTATTCCGCGGATGAGAAGGCGGACGGCGAGGGGTTAATAGCCTATACATCTGAGCTAACTCCCACAAAGGTAACTCCCGAAACTGGCGTTGAGGATGCGGATACGGCAGAAGCGGCCACAGAATCCCCATATTATATTACTGTCGGCGGGACGAGGTTTTTTAATACGGAGGACAGCTCAGGCTCAGGGTGGAGCTACAGCGCAGAAGACCGGATACTGACCTTAAACGGATATTATGGCTCGGGCATAAGGGCGTCAGGAGATTTGACGATTTGTACGCGCGGGAAATTTAACGCGACCGTGACCGGAAATTCAGGAGCGGGCGGTACTGCCGCCGTATCAGTGGACGGTTTTCTTTTCATAGACACCTCCTCCGGCGGCAACGCGCGCTTTTACGGCGGAAGCGGGGATACAGGCTCCGGCGGCGACGGCATCCGTGCCCAGGCCGTATTTATAGCCCGCAGCAGCCACAAAATCACCTGTACCGGCGGCTACGGCGAGACGAGCGGCGGAAGCGGCATCTCAGGCGGGGAAGTTATCCTGAACGCCCAGAAAATGGATATAATCGGCGGCGATTCCAACGGCGCCGCGGGGCCGGGGATATCCTATAACAGCCGACTATATGTCGGCATCTGCGAGATGACCGTTCAGGCGGGCAACAGATCAGGAACCCCCATTGCCGCGTCGGGAGATGGCGAGTTCTCCTGTTCTGCGCATGTCGGCGTGACTGAGATAGACAGCTATCTGCTGGTATTCACACCGGATACTTATAATATCTCCCATACCCTTACCTTGGACGGCTGCGGTGGGACATATCACGGCAATGCCAGCGAAGTTCTCTCCGGGCCTTATCCAACATATTTTTATATGAAAAATTATGAGTTCACGCGAAACGGATACAAGCAGACAGGGTGGCTGAACGGTACAGAAGTTCTTCCGCTGGGGGTCACTTTATGTTCCGAGGCCGACACGACGCTGTATGCTATTTGGGCGGACATGCAGGAGAACTCCGTGCTTTTCATCGGCAACGGAGGGACTGTGGACGGCAATAACTATCGGAAGACCACGACGGGAGCTTCTGTCAGCATTCCGGACCGAAGTCAGACTGTGCGCGCCGGGGCATCAGGCAGCGATCTTTGTCTGTTCGGCTGGTGTGAATCTGCGGCCGTCACCACTGCGGACGTAGATTTAATTACAAACCCAAACGACAGATGGTATCTGCCGGGCACGGTCTGCGCTGTCGATAACCGGACGGTGCTTTACGCGCTTTGGATTGAGGCGTGCGACTGCATCAATACTATCTATTACAATGGCAATGGTGGCATAAGAAGTACAGGCGGGGAGGCCGCAGTTCAGTCGTCAGCGCTATTTGGTATAAATCAATCGCTCTACGTTAAGGACGAAATGGATTCCACCCGGGACGGCTATGATTTTGAAGGCTGGTATGACGCCGACGGGATAAAGTACTGGGAAGGTAAGGCGGTCAAGAACACGACTGGTACTTTGAAATTCACAAATCTGTATGCCCGCTGGTCGCACACCTATACAGTGGAGAGCGGCGACGGAGCAAACCGCGGAAAATGCGTCGTATATCCCGAGCAAAAAGAGGTGATGGTGTCACTTGACATCACGAGTCTGAAGAACACAGGGACGGATGTCATAAAACTGCCGGTCTACTGCGCGCTATACGAAAACGGAAGGATGGTCGCTATCGAAACAAAAGACGTGTATCAGACTTTGGGCGGCATGACCGACAGTGTGACTGTTGACTATACCGATGGCGCGCAGCCTGACATGTGTAAAATATTCGTCTTTGGAGATACGCATTGCACCCCGGCCTGCGTACCGCTTGAATGCCCTCTTGAATAGGACGCGCTATGTTTTTATTATCGGACCAAATAGACTATGCAAAATCAGCCGGCGAGAGTTCGAAGCGAACCTCACCGGCTGATTTTATCAGATGACCAGTTTGTTATACTGTTATCCCTAAAAAGTAGATGTCTCTGAGGTTAATTTTCCATCCTGCCGCATTCTCGTCGTCGGCGGGCGTCAGAGATTTCTCCTTCTCGGCCTTGCAGCGCAAAAAATTCCTTCGCAAATCGTATTCACTCTTTAATGGGATAACAGTATAAACTATGATTAATTTTCGCCCTCTTCAAAAGGCATGTTTGTGCGTTTTTTCCTGCTGTAAAGCCTTATAGCAGTCAGTATGGCTCCGACTGCGCAGATTGCCCCGGCCGCTATATACACGCCGCTCATGCCATAAACAAATGCGTCGCCGCGGCCTTCAACGTAATCGGAGACCTTATAACCCAGCATGCTGCTCATCCGTCCGTACAATAGCGTTACGGACAGGGTCGTACCGAAAATCATCCCGAGATTTCTGACAAGGGCGTTTATACTGCCTGCAATGCCCAGCATGTTACGGGGAACGGTGGACATGATGAGAGAAGTATTTGGCGACTGGAACACCGCTGTTCCAAGCGCCATTATGGCCATAAAGACTATCAGGGGGGCCAATCCGGTACTCAGATTAAGTCCGGACATCAGAAAGAGCGCCGTGCTGGAAGCCGTCAGGCCCAGAAACGTCAGAGACTCCGACCCGATTCTGTCGGAAAGACTGCCGCTTAAGGGCGCGGCGACCGACATTACGATAGGGGAGACCATCATAAGGAGCCCCGTATAGGAAGGGGAGAGCTTCATTGCATTCTGTAAATAAAAAGGAAGAATGATACTGGATATGCTTATGGCGGTGAAAGAAGTGAACGCACAGAAAATGCTGAGTGAAAACAATTTGTTTTTGAATATATTCAGCTGAATAAGCGGAGTCGGCTGACGCTTTTCAAAGATCATAAAAAATATAAAGCTCACAGCGGCAAGGGCGAATCCACAGATTATCGCGGGATTTGAGTATCCCATGCTCCCGCCGAGGATGAGGCAGGTGAAAAGCGATACCACGGCCAAAGTGAAAAAAACGCCGCCTTTTGCATCCAGCTTTTCGTCCACTTTTTCATCTGTTTTCGGAAGTATTTTCATTCCTGAAACGGCGACAAAAATCCCTACGGGGATATTGATAAGAAAAATGTAGTGCCAGCTTAAAGCGTCGACGATGAAGCCTCCCAGAGGAGGGCCCACCATAGTCCCCAGCGCAACAAATGATCCGGAAATACCAAGCGCCTTGCCTCTGCCATTTGACGCAAACACCTGAGTAATTATTCCCTGGTTTGTGGCCATGGCCGCCGCCGCGCCGACGGCCTGCACGGCCCTCGCCGCTATCAGCATGGTGAGCGACCCGGACACCGCACACAGCAGGGAACCGAAGGTAAACAAAATAACGCCGAATTTGAATATCTCGGTCTTCCCCCTGATATCTCCGAGCCTGCCGAAAATCAGGATAGTGCCGGAAATTACTATCAGATAGGACGACACCACCCACGCGATCGCCTCGCTCGAAACAGAAAGCTTCCCAGCCATAACAGGCAGTGCGACGTTCACGATGCTGCTGTCGAGCGTTGCCATGAAAGTCATTAACACTACGTTAAACAGGATCAGGTTTCTGTTTTTATATACTTTTTCCTCCGGCTGTTCCATATGAGTGTAAAATCCTTTTCTTATTTTTGAACTGACTTAAAGAATAAATTATTTGACCAATCATGTCAACAAAATAAAATTATAAATTATCTATAAGCATGGTAATCCGCAGGTGCGGTCGCCGTGGGCTGGAGCGCGTATTCAAACGATCTGCTCCGTTCAATCGTCATCGTTTTGCCGCAGGCAGCTTTGAATATAATTGCGAGGGATAAGAAATTACGCAGCGCGGTTGATTGTGCTGCCGGCGAAATACCCGCACCTTTCAGTGCGGGTATTTCAGCGTATTGATTTTTACACTATCGCAGTGCACTGCCTTTTACTCTAAGTCTGGATAGAGACCTCTGCAGCGCAGCCTGGGTGCGCATGTATTCCACATGACTGAGATGGTGCTGCAGCCTTTCGAGTGCCCGTTCTTCAGCGGCTTTGGCTCTGTTGGCGTCAATTTCCTCCGGCCATTCGGCGGTATCCGCCACTATAATCGCTTTATTCTGTCTTATTTCCATGAAACCTTCGGAGAGAAACGCATCACGCCAGCCTCCGTTTTTTTTGATTCTTATAGCACCGATGGAAACCGCGGTGACCAGCGGCATATGATTGCACAGAACGCCCATCTCACCTTCGGGAGTATCAACGATAAGCATTTCCACATCATCAGCAAAAAACTTCCCGTCCGGGATAACGATTTCCAGAAAAAATGTGTCCTCTTTCACATTAGTTTCCCCCTACATGTCCTTTGCCGCGTCATAGACTTCTTCGATTGTGCCCTTCATAAAGAAGGCGGCTTCAGGTATATCGTCCATTTTTCCGTCTACGATTTCTTTGAAGCCGCGGACCGTTTCCTTTATCGGAACATATTTCCCCTCGTAGCCTGTGAAGTTCGCCGCCACAAAAAATGGCTGCGAGAGATATCTCTTGATTTTTCTGGCCCTGTAGACCGACTGTTTGTCCTCCTCCGCCAGCTCATCCATTCCCAGGATGGCGATAATGTCCTGCAATTCCTTGTATCTCTGCAGAACCTCCTGTACACGGCGAGCGACCTCATAGTGCTCCTGCCCAACGATTCGGGGGTCCAGTAACCTTGAAGTGGAGTCCAGCGGGTCGACGGCAGGGTAGATACCTTCCTCGACTATGGCTCTGGACAAAACCGTGGTGGCGTCAAGATGGGCAAATATTGTGGCCGGGGCTGGGTCTGTCAGATCATCGGCGGGCACATAAACGGCCTGTACCGAGGTGATGGACCCTTTTTTCGTTGAGGTAATCCTCTCCTGCAATGACCCGACGTCGGTGGCAAGCGTGGGCTGGTAACCGACGGCGGAGGGAATTCTGCCAAGAAGGGCGGACACCTCCGAACCGGCCTGAATAAACCGGAAAATGTTGTCTATGAAAAGGAGCACATCCTGCTCCATCTTATCTCTGAAATACTCCGCCAATGTCAGACCTGTGAGCGCGACGCGCATTCTGGCCCCGGGAGGCTCGTTCATCTGTCCGAAGACCAGCGCCGTCTTCTCGATGACGCCGGACTCGCCCATCTCCCGCCACAGATCGTTTCCCTCTCTCGAGCGCTCACCAACGCCTGTAAAGACAGAATAGCCGCCGTGTTCTGCGGCGATGTTCCGTATGAGCTCCTGAATAAGGACGGTCTTGCCGACTCCGGCGCCGCCGAATAAACCGATTTTCCCGCCCTTGGCGTAGGGGGCCAGAAGATCGATGGCCTTGATGCCTGTCTCCAGAACTTCGGCCGAGGGCATCTGTTCGTCGAATCCGGGAGCAGGACGATGGATAGGCCAAAATTCTTCGGTTCCAACATCACCCTTTTTGTCCACCGGTTCGCCAAGCACATTGAGAACCCTGCCGAGGGTCTTTTTACCTACGGGTACTTTGATTGGGTCTCCCGTGTTTTCCGCTTTCTGACCTCTCACAAGGCCGTCGGTACTTGACATGGCTATGCAGCGGACCGTCTGATTGCCCACATGCTGTACAACTTCGGCGATCATTGCTCCGCCGTTGTTTTCTATCTTAACGGCGTTTAATATATTGGGGAGATCACCATTTTCAAATTTTATATCGATAACCGGACCGATTACCTGAACAATGCGGCCTATGCTTACAGCCATAACTCATTCCTCGTTTCTATGAAAACCATCTTATAATACTTTGTTCTTCTGCCGAATAATCTGATATATGGCTATCACAGTGCTGCCGTGCCGCCAACTATTTCGGAGATCTCCTGAGTGATTGCGGCTTGTCTCGCCCTGTTGTAATAGAGGTTCAGATTTTGGAGCATCTTGTCGGCGTTTGCCGTTGAGCTGTCCATCGCGGTCATACGCGCGCTAAGTTCGCTTGTGTATGACTCAACAAGAGCCCCATAGATCACACCCTTCACATATTTTGGCACGAGCACGTCGAAAACAGCGTCCGCCGATGGCTCGTAGTTGATAACGCTGCCGTTGTTGTTCTCATCGGTATTTTGTCCGAGAAACGCCTTCAGGACGTGCAGGTTCAGGGGCAGAAGCCTCATCGCCTGAGGCACAAGCTTGATAGGGGAGACCATCTCTGTAAAGACCATGTAGACCTCGTCCAGTTCACCACTCAAAAATTTCTTCAATATGACTTCCCCGATTTCCCTGGCTCTGTATATCGTCGGACTCTTTACAGGATACTGAAACGATTCGTCGATATTGAAGTGTTTGCGAACGCAGTAGTGATAACCAACACGCCCCGCAGCCAAAAGGCGCGGGTTGTCGGCGTCGCGCATCATGCCCTCTGCCATTTTTACGATATTGTGGTTATAGCCGCCGGCAAGTCCCTTGTCCCCGGACATGAATAAAATCCCGGTTGTTTTGTTCTTCTTACTGCGCCGATCATCAAAATATGCGCTGTTTATGTCGGGACTGTGAGCCAGTATGTCGGCCATAGTGGTCTCAACTATTGTAGTAAATGGCTTTGTCTGTTCAAGCTGTTGGCGAGCCTTCCTGAGCCTTGAACCGGAAATGAGCTTCATAGCGTTTGTAATCTGCTTGGTTTCGTTGATGCTCTTTATCCTCTGCTTAATTTCGCGCATGCCTGCCATAAATATTTCACCGCCTTTTTAGGCTGAAAGTAGCTTCAACATTATGCAATGTTTGCCTTATATTCTTCCACCGCTTTTTTCAGGAGTTCTTCCATATCAGGGCTGAGAGCTCCGGTTTGCAGGATAGACTCAGGAATCTGAGAGTATTTGTCTTTAATGTAGTTCACTGCTCCGCCGCTGAATTTCTTTACGTCCTTCACGGGGACATCCATCAGGTATTTGCTCACAGCGATGTAGAGAAGAATGACCTGCTCTTCCACCGGGATGGGGGAATACCGGTCCTGCTTGAGTGTCTCCAGCAGCCTCTCGCCCTGGAGCAGCTTATCTCTGGTAGACCGGTCAAGGTCTGAGCCGAACTGCGAAAAGACGGCCAGCTCCCTGTACTGCGCGAGGTTTACGCGCAGGGGGCTTGCGATTTTTTTCATGGCTTTGATCTGCGCCGCGCCGCCAACCCGGGACACCGAGACGCCCACGTTGATTGCGGGGCGCTGCCCGGAGAAAAAGAGTTCGGACTCCAGGAATATCTGTCCGTCGGTAATGGATATCACGTTTGTGGGGATATACGCCGAGATATCTCCCGCCTGGGTCTCGATGATCGGAAGGGCAGTAATGGACCCACCGCCCAGCTCGTCGGACAGTCTCGCCGCCCTCTCGAGGAGCCTGGAGTGGAGATAAAAGACATCACCGGGGAACGCTTCCCGACCGGGCGGCCTGTGAAGCAGCAGAGACATGGCCCTGTAGGCGACGGCGTGCTTTGACAGGTCGTCGTAAACGATGAGGGAGTCTCTGTGTTCGTCAAACATGAAGTATTCAGCCATCGCGCAGCCGGCATAAGGGGCGATATACTGGATCGATGCCATTTCATTAGCGGTTGAGGACACTATGATGGTATAATCCATCGCGCCGAATTTTTTGAGCGTCTCATAAATCCCGGCGACGGTGGACGCCTTCTGACCGATGGCGACATAGATGCAGACGACGCCCTTGCCCTTCTGATTGATAATAGCGTCGAGGGCAATTGCCGTTTTGCCGGTCTGCCGGTCGCCAATTATGAGTTCCCTCTGGCCTCTGCCGATGGGCGTCATGGCGTCAATCGCCATTATGCCGGTTTGCAGCGGTATATCGACAGACTTACGGTCTATTACGCCGGGGGCAAGGAACTCAATCGGCCTATGCTTATCACTTTTTATTTCGCCTTTGCCGTCCAAAGGCTGTCCAAGAGGGTTTACGACCCTGCCTATAAGGGATCCGCCCACGGGAACTTCCAGAGTTGTCCCCGTGCTCTTCACAACGGTGCCCTCTTTTATCTCCTGGTCGGAGCCCAGGAGTACGCAGCCTATATTGTCTTCCTCAAGGTTCATAGCCATGCCGTAAACCCCATTTTCGAATCTGAGCAGCTCGCCGCTTAAACAACCGTTCAGGCCGTATATCCTGGCGATACCGTCGCCCGACTGAAGAACGTAGCCGACGTTTTCCTCGGTTGTCTTTGCCCCGTAGCTCTCAATCTGCTGTTTTATAACAGAACTGACTTCTTCCGGTCTCAGTTTCATTAACTTTCACCTATAGATTCCGCGCTATACGCCCAGAACTTTCTGTAATCTTGATAGTTTTCCCTTCAGAGTGCCGTCATAGAGCTTGTCGCCGACGTAGACCTGTACGCCGCCGATAAGAGACGGATCGATCTCCACAGCCGCTTTGACGGAAGCGGCGTGAAAGAGTTCTCTGAACTTTGTGCAGATGCAGTCTATTTGGCTCTTATCCAGCACAAAGGCCGTTTTTATTGTGATGCTTAAAAAGTTTTTCCGCTCATCAGCCATCTTTGCGTACTCTCGGCTGATCTCCGGCAGATATTTTATACGGGTTTTATCTAGAAGCAGCTGCAGGAGGCAGAGCGTATTCTTCCCGGCCCTGCCTTCAAAAAGATCATTCAGCAGCTGCTTTTTATCCGATGTTTTAGTTTTCGGGTTCAGCAGGAAGTCTCTGAGGCCGTTCCCGGACTCGTAGATATCCGAGACCGCGGTGAGTTCATTCCTGTAAGCATCTATAGTCCCGGCGTCCTCAGACAGGTCCAGAAATGCCTCGGCATATCTTTTGGCGATAAGGGACATCATGCAACACCCGCCTCGTCCAGGAATTTATCCACAAGCGCGCGGCTGTTTTCGTTATCGACGTCAGCTTCCAAAACTTTTGACGCGGCTTCAAGCGCAAGACTTGCCACTTCGCTGCGCACTTCCTTCAGCATCTTCATACGCTCGTTTTCAATTTCGGCCCTCGCGTCAGCCAGCATTGAATGGGCATTTTGCTTTGCCTCTGCAATTATTTTTTCGGCTGTTCTGCCGGCATCTGCCGCCGCCTCGCTTTTTATGCGCTTGCCGTCCGCTATGGAAGCTTTCATCTGTTCATCATACCGCTGCCTGAGTTCAGCGGCTTCCGCCTTTAATCTTTCCGCTTTTTCAATGTCATCCTGTATGGATCTAGTCCGGTTCTCCATAAATGATGAAACCGGCTTGAACAGGATTTTGCGCAGAACAATATAAAGTATAATGATATTAATTGCCGCAAATATAAACTGATACTGATTCAAGCTCTCCAGCATACTTCATCACCTCATTCAGCCCGATTTCATGCGCAGCAGCGTTTCGCCATACGGGCCGACACATGGTTCGAGGCATTTTAACGCCTGCCGCACCTCTTTTCGGAAACGGCTTTCAGATTTTACTGCTCAGGATTATTGCTATGACGAAACCGAAGATTGCCGTCACCTCGGCAAGTGTCGCGAAAATGAGTCCTGTAGACATTATTTTGCCAGAAGCCTCGGGGTTTCTGGCAACGCCTTGCATCGCCCCGCCGGATGCGATGCCGAGTCCGATTCCCGCGCCAAAGGCCGCCAGCATGGCGATACCCGCGCCGATTGCTATTAATCCGCTGTTCATATTATTTTCCTCCAGTTCAATTACTTAATTTCCTATTCAATTACCTCTGAGATATAGATGGATGACAAAAACACAAATATATATGCCTGAAGTCCCGCGTCAAACAGATCGAAGAAGGCGCTTGCCAGTGGAATAAGCGGCTTAACAAACAGCGCGCCCCCCATCAGCATACCGACAATTATATAGCCAGCCAGCATGTTCCCGAAAAGCCGAAGCGACAGCGACAGGGTGCGCGTGCCGTAATCAAGGATGTTAAACGGGAGCATCAGAGGCATTGGCTTCAAGAAGCTCCTGAGCCAGCCTTTAACGCCTTTGTATCTTATCCCCGAGACGGGGATAAGGACGATCGTCATGAGAGCCATGGCGGCAGTTAAATTCAGATCCTTAGTCGGGCTGACTATGGAAAAATGCATATTTTTGAAAATCTCAATACCGGTCATCTGATAAAGTTGGTCGGTTGAGGGGAAGATGTTGAATACTTCGATCATATTTGCAAGGATAAGGAACAAGAGCACCGTGCCGAAATAGGGGACAAAACGCTCCCCGTGATCGCCCATGGTCGATTTCAGTATTTTGCCGATGGTCTCGACGATGATTTCCGCAGCGTTCTGTTTTCCCGTGGGGACCGTTTTCAGGTTCCGTACGAACACAAGGGACAATATGATGAGAATCGCCATCACAACCCACATCATGACAAGACTGTCCGAGACGGGTATCGTTAAGCCGAAAATATTTATTGTAAATAGGGTGTTCGGCGCCATTATATTACCTGAGAGCACGACTGCCACCTCCTCGGACTTGTTATAAAATTCCTGAGCCCGCCTTTTGGCTCAGGCCTTGTTTGTAAGATTCCCGAGCCCGGCTTTTCGCCGAATTTCGTGCCGGGCTGCGTTAAAATTACCTTCCATATTTCAATTATGCCTGGAATAATTTACCTTGCCTGACGCAAATTTCGTCAGAAAATTCAAACACACTGACAAGGTCTAGATGAAAAAACGATTTTTTGTTACGCCCAGTGATTCTGTAATGATATTTAGTATTATCGCAAACGGGGCCAGTAATGCTCCCGCTGTCATCCCGGCAAAGAGCCTGGGATTTATGGCATAAGCTGCAAATAATAACAAAAAAAGGATAAGCCCTTTGGACGTAAACGCGAAAATGCCGAGAGCAAACGCCTGCTTTTTTTCGTCCCCGATCCCGCGGCAGGAAATCGTGCGGAAAAACCAGGCGTTTGCGCAAAAGCTCAAAACGCTCAAAACTGCGCCAATCAAAAGGCCTGCGAGAATCGGCCGGCGGCCCGGAAGCAAGATAATAGCAACAATGCAGAACAACTCCAAACAAGCGGCAACCCGCTTTGCTACAAATTTTTCAAGATCGCTTTCAAACAATTTTTGCATTCTCCAAACCAGAACTTGTCGGCTGAGCGCTTCCCATAATCGGGTTTCTTCGCCGATAGTGTTAAAAACTGACAGTTATTTAAATGTAACCGAAAATGTTCTTATTCCGTTATACAACTTTGATGGTTAATTTGATATATCAATAATCAATAAAAATAATTAGTATATTAATCTTATATTTATCGCAATTCACAGAGTTTGTATAAATAATATACTATTACACGAAGATTGAATAATAAATAAAATATAGAAATCGGCAAATTGCCGAACTGGTATTTTTCTTGTTTTATTATAATAATATATGCAAAAATAATTAATACTGCCGAAAAGTAGATGTTTTTTACAGGCAATTAATAATATTAAAGCGTTAAAAAATAATAAATTTTGTAAATTAAAGATAAAACTTAAGAAGCACTTTGATTGACATAAAAATAGAAAGCCTTGTGATGCTTGCAATCACAGGGCTTTCTATTGCATTAGGTTCGGTATTTAACATTCTTATATTTTACAAATTATGATGAATTTGCTAAATCATTACCAAGATATACCGATATACGATATAGATGAAACTGTTGATATGAATAGACTGTGGTTTGACCATTTCTGGGGTTGCGGATATGGAATGATGAACACCAAGTAAATGAAGGCTATTCAGACGGTAATCTAAGTTAAATAAATTCGATGCGGTTCTCAAGAGAAGGTGAAATAATGGCTGATATATTAGAACGTGACCTGGGGGGCGACAAAAATATCTTTAAAAGACAGATCCCTGATATTTAGGATTTAAAAAGACACTTGAAATTCAAACATGTCAATTAGATTATAGAAATCCGGCTAAAATGCCGGAAATGCATGGTAACAGCAAGGGTATTATAATTCTTTGCGTCATCCTCTTAATGAACGTCAGGCTCCGCTTTAAAACGCGGATTGGATTATGCTGGAATATGCTTTTATATTGCGCAATTTAATGCTCCGCAGTACCAGGTGAATAATGGTTTATTCTGAAAAGGAAAGTTTATTATGAAAATATGGTTTGAGAATCTGAAAATTTCAAAAAAATTAATATTAGGATTTCTTTTCGTATCAATATTAGGAATTGTTACAGGCCTCGTCGGTATTATCAATCTGATCACAATTGCGGATAAACAGCAGGAAACATATGATCAATGTACATTGGGAATTGAGTACGCTTATAATGCTGAAAACAAATTAAAAGAACTCGAAATGGATATAAGAGATTTGTATCTTTACTATGAAGTCGAGAAGGATCATTACTGTAACGAAATTTCAGCGCAATTAACTGCAATAGAAGAACAGATGAAAAATTATGGCGGTACTATATCTGACAGTACGGATCAGGTCAATTATGACGCAATGAGTACCGCATTTGAGCTTTATAAGACAGATGTAAATGAGCTGCTTGAAGCCTCCGCATCCGGAAAGCAGAGCTCTTCTTTGTTTGTTATGATAAAGGATATAAGAACCAATGCCAACGATGCACTGGATGCATTTGAATCGGTTGTGGAGTATAAAGATCAGATTTCCACGGAAAGTATCGCCTACCAGACGTCCTTATCATGGATAGCTGTCTATATCATGATCGGAGTTATAGTCGTATCTTTCGTTATCGCCATGCTCCTGAGCAATTACATATCAGGCATTATCAGCAAACCAATGCGTAAATTTGCGGCATTTGCCGAGATGCTTGCTATCGGAGACATGGATATCGATAAGGTTATTAATGAAAAAGATAGGCTTTTGAAATTAAGAAAGGATGAAGTGGGAATACTCGCTGACTCCTTTGAAAAGGTAATCACAAGCACTATTGATCAGGTACAGAAAACACAGGCGATTGCCGGTGGCGACATGACTACAGTCGTAACGGTCAGATCGGAAAATGATATTATGGGAATAGCGCTGTCAGAGCTTGTGGATAAATTCCACGGTCTTGCGGCTTCCATTGTCGAGTCTGCTGTTCAGGTTGATTCCAACGCGAGGCTTGTGGCGGACTCCAGCACTTCGCTTTCACAGGGTGCTACAGAACAGGCAAGTACTGTTGAGGAGCTTTCTGCCTCGTTGGAGGAAATCACTTCCCAGACAACACAGAACGCGCAGAACGCGAAAATAGCAAACGACCTTGCCAACGACATCAGAAAGGATGCGGAAGCCGGTAATAACAGGATGGCGGAAATGCTCCATGCAATGGAAGAGGTCAACGTTTCTTCAGGAAACATCAGCAAAATAATAAAAGTGATCGAGGACATCGCCTTTCAGACAAATATATTGGCGCTCAACGCGGCGGTTGAGGCGGCCAGAGCGGGGCAGCACGGCAGGGGATTTGCCGTTGTGGCCGAGGAAGTGAGAACGCTCGCGGGAAGATCCGCACAGGCTGCAAACGAAACTACCGACTTGATAAAGAATTCAATTAAAACGGTCGAAGCCGGATCAAAGATCGCCAACGAAACCGCAAAAGCGCTGGACAAGATCGTTTCAGGCATTTCAAAAACGGCGGATCTTGTAAACGCTATTGCCATGGCGTCGAATGACCAGGCGGCAGCTTTTGAACAGATCGATCAGGGTATATTGCAGGTCTCACAGGTCGTGCAAAACAACGCGGCGGTCTCAGAGGAATGTGCTGCGGCAAGCGAAGAGCTCTCACATCAGGCAGATGAGTTAAAGGTCAACGTCAGCATATTTAAAATAAAAACCAGCAGTCATACGGCGCAAAGCCATGCAAATGTTGAAGAACCCAAAGACGAATCGATTAATAATTCTGAAAGCCATGAGGCAAGCGATGATTGAAAATCGATAAAACGTCGCATTTTGCCACGGGTTTATAAGCTTTCCATCAGCTGCAAATATATTGCTTTTATGCCCGCGCCGAAAAGCGCGGGCATAAAAGCAATTATGAGTAATTATAAGCAATTATGAAAAATGCTTCAGTTACAGGAAAGGGAAGGGGGCGGCAGCTTTGCTCCGCGATTTCCTCTTGTGGAATTTTTCTGACAGGAAACTGATGCGTGGATTTATGGCACACAACTTCAAATGAATGCACCGTCAAATATTCGTCAGATGAAACAAAAAAGCCAGCAAATGCTGGAAGTATTTACGAGCAATTTTGTAAAATATGACGGAAAATATGCAAGCAGATAGGCGCTTGAGGCGCAAGCCGTGAATTGTGCCGTGTTGCCAGTTATAAATTTACTATTTCACTAATTTGTGTTACAATTAAGATACGGCAACTTTAAAAACACCTGTTAAAAAGGCGGTTCCGTTTATTTTATTTACAAAAGCGAGGTACTTTGATGAAGAATAACGAGGCGCTTTATGACTTGTCAAAAGAGCAGCTGATACAGTTAATAGGTATTTATTCGAAGAACTGGCTTGCACTGGATGGCGTGTGGTTCCAGTCGGTTGAGGAAAAATATGGGATGAACGAGGCGATTTTCCACGACGAGCAGGCTTGGAAAAGATTCACCGTCATAGAGGCGATGAGAATCAAGGAATTCCTGCAGCTCCCGGAGCTCGCCGGCCTTAGGGGTCTTGAAAAAGCTTTGTCTTTCCGGTTTTATGCAAATATTAATCATGATGAGATCAGCATCAGCGGGAATACTTTGACCTATCGTGCCGTAGAATGCAGAGTTCAAACTGCCAGGCAGCGGAAAGGTATGTCTTTTCATCCCTGCAAGTCGGTTGGAGTCATCGAATATTCTGAATTTGCAAAGGTCATCGACCGCCGCATAACATGTAAATGCCTGAGTTGTTATCCTGAAATTGAAGATCAATCCTGCTGCTGTTCGTGGCTTTTTACATTGGAGAGCTGAGGTATAGCCTAAAGATAGACCAAAGCCGGAAATTTTCCGGATGCAAATTCATAAAATAGGAATGTACAATGTCTACCGTTTTCTATTGACAATCGAGCAGAATGGTTTTAAACTAAAAGCAAATATTTTTTAAAGGCGGAGTATTGATGTCGGTTCTGTCTGTTAGGGTAGTTCTAAACTAAATATGGTTGTAAAAGGTGCGGCATTAGGGGATGAACCCCTTTTTTTGTGTTGCACTTTTGAAAGACATACCTAACAGACTGCTTCAATAATTGATGCGTGGCAAGGTGTGCTTGCCGCGCTGTTTTTATTATATTGAGATTTTTGCCCACAGGGAGCATTTTGCACTTTTATAGGTGTGGTGTGTCTTTGCGGGCATTTTATTTTTATAAGGAGATCCAAATGGATAATTATATAGCTCTTGAGTTTGACAAAATACTTGGGAAGTTTGCAGAAAAAGCACTGTCGGAGACTGTCAAAACCAGGTGCCTTGAACTCAAACCTTCATTAAGCGAAGCCGAGGTGAGGCGATGGATGGACGAAACAACACAGGCAAAACGTATTATTGAACAGATCGGGATGCCGCCGCTTTCATCAATGGCAGAGCTTCTAAAGGTCATTGACCTGATTGCTATAGAAGCAATGCTGATGCCCGACCAAATCGCGCATGTATCGTCTTTTCTTATGACCTGCCGGAGAGTGAAAGCATACCTCAGGAAAGCCGAGGCAACAGATTGCAGTATTGCGTGGTATGGAGGATCAATAGACGAACTGGCAGAGCTCGGAAACGAAATTGAGCGATGTATAATAAATGGCATTTTAAATGACAAGGCGTCCGTTCGGCTAAACGGTATAAGGCGGCAAATTGTTATCACAACCGACCAAATCAAGGCAAAGCTTGACATGCTTTTACGGAAAAATAAAGCTTGGTTTTCGGAGAGCTTTGTCTCGGTCAGAAACGGCCGTTATACCCTTCCGGTAAAACGCGAACATAAAAACGATGTAGCGGGTACTGTTATTGAAATGTCAAATACCGGGGGAACCTACTTTATCGAGCCTTCATCCGTGGGCAGACTGCAGTCAGAGCTCTACGCCCTGCAAATAGAAGAGGACAGCGAGGTCAGGCGCATTCTATACTCACTGACGGCGCTTATCAGCGATAATCTTACGGCCATCAAGCTTAATTATGAGACAATGGAGACACTTGATTTCCTCTTTGCCAAAGGAAAGCTAAGCATTTCAATGAAAGCATCACCCGTCGGTGTTAACAACGACAGGAAGCTTCATTTGGTAAGCGCAAGGCATCCTCTGCTGAACCTTGATTCCGCAGTGCCATTGAACTTCGAGGCCGGAGATAAAATATCAGGCGTGGTCATTACCGGACCCAACACCGGCGGCAAAACAGTCGCATTGAAAACAGTAGGGCTGCTTTCAATGATGGCGCAGAGTGGGCTGCATGTTCCGGCCGATAAGGCCAGCAGCTTTTGTATGCACAATATGATTCTGTGTGATATTGGCGACGGACAGAGTATAGCGGAAAATCTCTCTACATTTTCATCTCACATGAAGAACATTATAGAAATAATAAAACAGGCAAATAAGCAATCACTTGTCCTGCTTGATGAGCTTGGTTCCGGAACCGACCCCGCCGAAGGCATGGGGCTGGCAATTGCAATTTTAGACGAGCTCTGTGCAAAAGGGTGCCTGTTTGCCGTAACAACGCACTATCCGGAGATAAAAGAATACGCGGGAAATAAAACAGGGCTTGTAAATGCACGCATGGCGTTTGACAAGGAGAGCCTTATGCCGCTCTATCGTCTTGAAATAGGAGAGGCAGGTGAAAGCTGCGCGCTGTATATTGCGGAAAGGCTGGGGATGCCTCGGAAAATGCTGAAACGCGCGCACGAAGCCGCATATGGGAATTCAATCGAGGAGCATTGGCTTGAGGCGCAGCAAAGTATGCCCGCTCCTGACAAGGCCTTTACGGCGCCCCGGATCGTGGGGCAAAAAAAATACCCGAAGCCTGAAGTACGGCCTCACAGCGACAAATTCAACATCGGAGACAGCGTGATTGTCTATCCTCAGAAGGAAATAGGCATTGTTTACGCTCGCTCAAATGAGAAGGGAGAAATAGGCGTCCAAGTCAGGGGAAAGAAAAAGCTTGTAAACCACAAACGCATAAAGCTGCATGTGGCCGCCAGCGAGCTGTACCCGGAGGATTATGATTTTTCCATCATATTTGACAGTGTGGAAAATCGAAAAGCAAGGCACATATTGGAAAAACGGCATGAAGAAGGAAATGTGGTAATTATTAAAGAAGGAGATAAAGAAAAATAAATATAAAAACCGCCCGGAAAACCATAGCTGATTATAAAGAGACTGAAAATATGATAAGGGATGTATAACACTCAAAATGGGCCAATATCCAAATGTGTTGTTTTAAAGAATAGCGAATACCCTGTAACCGTTGTGGTTACAGGGTATTCTGTTGATCGTATGGTGAGATTTGTATCCCGCCCCCGGTATTTCGGTTAACTCTTATTTTATCGTATCGACGGCCGTTTGTGCAAAGGTATTGTTAATTAACTTATCATACGGCGCTTTCTGCGTAAGCTCTCCCGCATCGCTCATTACGGTCTGCAGTTTATCAAAAGCCTCTTCCTTTAATAAAGGCGTCTTTGCATATGCTTCGATCTCCTTGTAACGCTCAATAGAGGATTCAAGCAGTGCTGTATCGGTATCCGGGAACGACGGGGCGACGACCTCCGCAATTTCTTTTGCGCTGTGCTGGTCAACCCAAAGCTGCGCCTTATACAGCGCATTGACAAATTTCTGGATCAGTTCGGGATTTTCTTCTAAAAAGCTTTTGTTCGCAAAATAAGCAGTATACGGGATTTCACCGCTTTCCTCGCCGATGGAAGCGACTATGTATCCTTTGCCTTCCGCTTCGAGCATGGAAGCGGTCGGTTCAAAAGCTGTGACAAAATCCCCGTTGCCGGAGGTAAACGAGCCCGTCATCAGCGCATACTGGATGCTGTCGTCAAACGTCAGGTCTGTTCCGGGAACCAGCCCTTTGCTTTTGAGCACATACTCAAGCGTCATGTAAGGAACGCCGCCCTTTCGGCCGGGAAGGACTGTGGAGCCCTCCAGATCGGACCACTGGAACCCATCCGCCGGCTCGCGGCCAATAAGGAAAGAACCGTCCCTCTGCGTAAGCTGTGCAAATACTTCTGCGTAATCTTCTCTTCCTTCGTTATAAACATAGATCGTGGCTTCAGGGCCTGCAAACCCGATGTCGGCTGACCCGGAGATTACCGCCGTCATCACTTTGTCGGCGCCCTGTCCGTTGGTAAGCTCAATTTCTATACCCTCATCCGCAAAAAAACCTTTGTTGATTGCAACATACTGCGGTGCGTAGAACACCGAGTGGGTTACTTCATTTAACCTTATTGTCTCTGTTTCCGTACTTTTTGCACAGCCTGTGAGGAGACTGCCCAGGAGAAGAATCACAAAAAGCAGACTGATAATACGAGATATGCGTTTCATATAAACCTCCATTCACGCCGCGCACAATTAGTCATTATAGCCTCTCGAGCGAACGGAGGTTAATGAATGTGCTGCGGTTGCCGCTTATCGGCGAGCGGCACGCCATCTGTTTATTTAGTCGTTAAATTTAATAAACGGTTTGAAAATTTTTCCAGCAATATAACAGCCCTGTACATCAGAGCTGCTACGATTGCAAGGATGATAACGCTGCACATGACAAGATCCATCTGGAACACCTGCCCGCCATAGACGATCAGATAGCCGAGTCCGGCTTTCGACACAAGAAATTCACCGGCAATGACACCTACCAGTGAAAGCCCTATATTTACTTTCAGAGAGTTAAACAATGTTCCGATATTCGACGGAAAAACAATCTTTGTAAAGATGTTCCAGCGGTTTGCGCCGAATGTTTTGATCATTTTGATTTTTTCGTTGTCCGTATTTATAAATCCGTTAAGCATCTCAAGTATTGTTACAATCAGAGAGATGGCGAGCGCCACCACTATTATTGCCTGCACTCCGGCCCCTACCCAGATGATAATGACGGGACCGAGCGCGATTTTCGGCAGGCTGTTCAGGACGACTAGATATGGCTCCATCACACGCGACATGAAATTGCTCCACCATAGAAGAATCGCAATCAGCGTGCCCGATAATGTACCAAGCAAAAAACCCGCCAGCGTTTCAAGACACGTGACGCCGATGTGGTGAAGTAATCCATTATTCATCATATTAGTAAAAGTTTCTACAATGCGCGAAGGCTGGCTCATGATAAAACTGTCAATGATATTTAATCTGGCTAAGACCTCCCATAACACAATAATTCCGATCAGGATTAAAATCTGCGTAACTACAACAAGGATTTTCTGACGTTTCTTTCGGCGCAGATACAGGATGCGCTCATCCGATAAACCGTCATGCATGGACATCAAGCTCTTTCCATATCTCATTAAAATAATGGCCAAAATTCGAATTGTTACGCCGCTGAAGCGGTGTTTTTACATCTTCGGAGAATTCTATTTTATGTATGCTCTTTATTTTTGCCGGACGTTTCGATAGTACGACTATCCGGTCCGACATACTGATACTCTCCGGTATATCATGCGTGACCATAATCGTCGTTTTATTTTCCCTCTTAAGTATCTGGTATACATCATCGGTAAGGGCAAGCCTTGTCTGATAGTCAAGTGCTGAAAACGCTTCATCCAAAAGAAGAATATTTGGTCTCACGGCCAATGTGCGTATAAGAGCCACCCGTTGTCGCATACCTCCCGAAAGCTGCGACGGGTATTTATCTTTGAACTCAAAAAGTCCGTAGTTTCTCAGCAGGTCTTCCGTATATTTGATCGTTTCGGGCGTCATTATCTTACGTATTTCAAGGCCAAGGAGAACATTTTTCCAAATACTGCGCCATTCCAGCAGATTGTCGTTCTGCAGCATATAGCCTATGTCCTGCGTCATCCCGCAGACCGGCGCGTCATTTATATATACCGTTCCGCCGGAGGGTGCGTACAGCCCTGCAATGATGGATAACAGAGTGGATTTACCGCTGCCGCTTGGACCCACCACACTAATGTATTCGCCTTCCTGTACAGAAAAGCTGATATCTCTGATCGCTTCTATTTCACCGTTTTGTGCCTGATAAGTTTTGCTTACCTGCTCAACCCGTAAAATTGAGGCCAAACACATCACTCCTTTTCGTTTTGTATATAACCATTATACAGCGCATAGTCTGTATTTGTGTTTCGTGAAGAGGTCAGCAAGATAAGGAAATCGCTGTTCATACGACTAATTGATTGAGATAAAATAAAAAGCGAGGATAATTTTTGCACGGCAAGGCAGATGACGACGGCGGGCTGTCGCCCGCCTGGAGGATATCGCCGACGGGCGGATAATAGGCCGCTTTTTATCATTAGGTTAATCGAATAGCCGTATCAGGTGTTCCTTTTAATTAAAAAAGAGCGAAGCTGCCGATGAGTCTCTTCGGCAGCTTCGCTCTTCTTGTTGCTTTACACTTAATTATTGTATTTTTAATATTGTAAAACATTTGAATAAAACAAGGACATCAAATCCGTAAAAATTAATTTGCCCAAGATGTAGGTTTGAAAAGAGCGGGCGGCAGTTTTGTTCCGCGGTTACCCCTCGCTGAATTGACCTGCATCTGCGTAAGAAAAACACTTTGACTCAAATCGGTATCATCTAAATTGGCATCTCTCATATCGGCGCCCAAAAAGTTAACGCCGTACAGATTACAGCCCCTTAGATCCGCGGCTATAAGTAATGATAAGCTGAAATCCTTTCCGCTGAGGTCGGTTCGCTTAAAGTCTTTACCGAAAAAATCTGTGGCATGTCTGCTTGCGGCGCTGCCGTTCACAGCCATTTGTACAAGCCCGCCGGCTTTTTTGAGAATAGTGTCGACTTTGAGCTTGTATGTACCGATGTCAGTCTTCAAAATTTTATCCGGGCTTAACCGGGTAAGCTCATTATTTTCGTTTATGAGGGCATTAATTTCACCGTACAGAGGCTGTGCGCAGATAATTGATGAGGCTTCTCTCAGATACCACAGCATCTGATGAAGCCGATATACAGTCAAAAATACCTGAAACATTTGTCCGGCGGCCTCATTCAGAGCTTTCCAGTCTAATCCGCCGTAAACGGCCTGAGTCACTTTCTGCCCTGCGCCCAGACAGTCATATGCCATGCACCCTTTCAGTTTTTGTTTCGCGAGCTCCGCGTGAATCCCGCAGCGAAATTCAGACGTCAGATTCACGCACGGTTTTCCCGCCTCCTTATCGGCAGGGAAGCCCTCTGTCTTAGAAAAGCATAAAGCTGTGCAGCATAGGCCGCAGCAGTTATCGCAGTCGGCTGTAAGCGATTTAAGCCAACCGGGATGCAATCCTATTAAGCGTATTTCTTCCATGAAAACATCTCCCGCACTACCGTCTGACCGGCATTGTCAGATAGCAATTCCGATAAAAAGTATAGCACAGAAGAGCAAAAAATACCATGCGAAGGCCTGAAGCCGACAGTGTCCGGGCAAACTGGACAGCGGGGAGTTGTCCCACAGGATGAACTCATTTCCTCCGAGGCGGAGCGGCTTTCCCCGGTGGTTGGGCAGGTTCTGGACGTGACCCGCATGGAAGAGGGACGCGCGGCGACGCGTTCTTCTCCCTGCCTATCCTGTGATTGCCAATACCACACTATTATCTCTGAAAATGAAGCGGCGGAATATTTTGACTTTAACAATCAAGAATTCTTGATTATATACACAAGGGCGATTATTTGTGCTACGCTTGTTTCAAAATTCGTACGGTGAAAAAGGAGGTGGCTGCCTATGCTGCAAATCACAAGGGCGGACGTTGTGGACGATCGGACGCTGGATATTTAGCTGAGTAACGGGTACCTGATTCTGTTCATATGCCTGATGGAAACGGATTCCGCATATAATATTTTGCAAAATTCAGATGTTTTTCCCCGCCCGAGCACAGACGGACAGAGCATCTTCTGGCGGGACGGCCCAAAGCTTTCGCTGAAAGAAATCATGAGTCTGCCGGGCAGACAGGACAACAGTAAAGAACAGGGAGGAAGTATTCCATATGAGCCAAATCCGGAAAAGATTTAGGCGGCGTATTCCTGGCGCTGTCCCTGCTGACGACGACGGTGCTGACGAAGGGGGATACGGCGCGTCGGATGTGGCAAGCGCCATTGCAAGCTTACAATACTGATTGTGAGTGACACTATCCGCCTTCATAAGAGGAGATACCGACATTACCGGCTCGTTAACGAACGCTGCGTCAAGCCTCACGCTCAATAATGCCTCGGGCGCGACGGTGAAATGGGTAGCGACTATTACGGCGGGTGATTCCTACGTAGATTTAATCAGGCTGAACGGAGACGGCGCCTTTTGGCAGTCAGCGGCGGCAAAATCAGTGTTACCTCGGGCAGCGTCATCTGCATCGATAGCGCCAAGGTGACGGTCAGCGGCGGTTCGGCCAGCTCCACTGCCAATTACGCCATCTACGCGGGCGACAATACCATTATGGACGTTAGCGGCAGCGTAGTCAGAGGCACCGTTTCGGTCTTTATTTTTCCAAATTCTTCTTGAGATTCTTTGTAAGAAGTATATAATAATTATTAAAATTACTAGTTTTAATTTAAGGAGAAACCTGTATGAGAAAGAGACTTCTAAGTTTGCTTATGGCAATTATCATGGTCCTTTCGCTGTTCCCCGTATTCACTATACCCACGCTCGCTGCAACAGACAACGATATCTCGGATATGGACGCGCTTACTGCGCTCGGTATCGACACGAGTGAAGCGCCGGATGGGTTTGACGCGACCAGCACCGACACACCGTATGGTACTGACGTGGTTTCGCTCGGGACGGTGAGCGAATTGTACACGGTGGGGCTGACTAATAAGACAGCTTACTTAAATCCAACGGCACATGCGGCAACGCAAACGCCCCTCACCGACCAGAGTTACACCAACAGCGGCGGCAATGAGCTGAAGGCAACCCTGTACGGAGACGAGGATTGGACAAGCACGACGGCGCAGGGTGTTCTCACCAACTCCATAAAGCAGACAACGGTAGCTTCAGGCACAACCTCCCAAACCGCAAAATATACATACGTCGGAACAGGAACATATCTAACCGGTGCCGCCGACGCATATACCAATTTCAGCTCGGGAAGCTCCACGGGCGCGTTTAAATATGCTATGTCTTCCGTTACCTCCGGAAACTTTGACGGCAATAATGAAAGCCAGAACGCCCAGGTAGCAATGGTTTACACCACGGATTACAGTAAAAACGGCGGATTGTATCTGCGCATCGGCGACGCGGACGGCACTTACGGCAGCACCGCAGTCGAGCTGCTCGCCACCTCCAAGGATATTGGAAACCCCGCCCTTAAGGATGAGGACGGAAACCTGGTTGAGAATTTCGCTGCGAACCCCTATCAGCTGAAGAACTATCTGCAGGTGGCCACCGGCGACTGGAACGGCGACGGACTGGATGAGATCGCCGTCTATGTGCCGGAATACGGCTATTCCCGCATCTTGGTCTATGCCCTGCAGGCGGTGGATTCCGACAAGGATCCCTCAACAGGGCTTTACAGGGCCTCCGCTTATACGAATGCTTCCAATGATACCGAAACCTCCAAATGGAAATTGGTTTGGAGCTATTATCTCAAAGAGGGCACAGTCGTCTCCAACATGGCATCATTGGTCTCCGGCGACGTAAACGAGGACGGCATACCCGACCTCGCTGCCACCTGGGGTTATTACTACGGGCCCAGCCAGAATAAGGGCTCCACCGCTGTTGTCATGTTCGGCGCGAAGGGCACCGATATGCTCCGGTCCTCACAGCAGTTCAGCCTGACCTATGGAGATTCAAACATTGTGCGTGCCTCTTTCGCCTTCGGAGACCTTGCCGGCAGCGGCACCAAAAACCTGATCCTTTGCGGCCAGTCCGATGCCGACCTGCAGGACGGAAACCTCTGTACCCGCTATGTGGCGTTTTATGCGTGGGACGGATCGTCATTCACTTCCAGTGTTTATAAGAACTTTGACCTGTTCGAGCAAGACAAGGACGGGAATTATACCTATTCCGCCATGATCACGGGACGCAGCAAGGTGGACGGTGTGTATCCGTTCTACTCACTGCCCCTGTGCATATCCAATGTGGCGGTAGTTTCCGAGGGAATCACCGCTGGCACCAGTCTCCTGTATTTTGACAGCCTGGTTATCAAGTATTCCGACAGCGGCCTGAACATCCAGGAAGCGTGGGACAACACCACCGCCATGCAGGACAGCACTGTGAGCCCAAAGGAATATGTGGAATACAGCGCGGTAGCGGGCGCCCTTACCGGACAGACCGGCAAGGGTACGGTTGCCACCATGACGCAGACCCTCAGCTCCACCGCTACCGTAATAGGATCATATACGGTGACGGGCTCGCATGAGGAACCGATCTGGCAGCAGGAATGGTACTACAGAAACTGGTGGTACAGGCTCTGGCGCATAAAGACATGGTACTGGTATATTTCCGGTTACCAGACAGTGAGTGATTCAAGCGATGTCAACTACAACGTGGACAAGCTCACCATGGGCAAGACCAGTATGGTCATCGTTGATCCGGATACAGACGGAGATCCGGATGTAGACAGCAGCTATATTAAACGCACCGGGACCGACTTTTCAATGTCGCTGTGCCTGGCCAATACGGACAATGACAGCAGTTACATGAAATACGGCAACAAACACTATTTTACCTATACCGACCCGCAGGTGCTGGCGGTTATCGCCTCGCCTCCGTATTTTGCGGACCTTCTGGGCAGAGACGACCTTTCCGGCAACTATGCGGAGTCCACTACCAGTTACTCCAGCAGCAGTGGCAGCAGCAGCGGCAGCACCACCTCATGCTCCATCAACGCCGGTGTCTATGTAGCCGTGGAACAGGAATTCTCTGTCTTTGGTGTAGTGGTTGCAAAGGCCGAGGCGGAAGCCTCAATCACCGGCCATTTTACCTGGGATTTTGAAAATACCTCTTCTCTGGAGCAGACCGTCACCTATAACGCCACCTCTGGCGAAGATATGATCGCATTCTACTCCATCCCTATGGAGATTTACGAATACACCACTTATGTGGCCAATGGCGGCGGCGGCTATGACGAAGTGATTACAACGGTCAATAAGCCTCACGAGGCCGCGGTCAAACTGCTTGGTCTTTATGAATATGAGTCCATCGCGGGGGACTATGATGCCCTGCCTCAGATTTCCGGCACCATTCTGACCCATGATGTCGGCGATCCCTCCACCTATCCCAGCAGCACGGATGGCTATGACGTGATCGCCCAATATACGGGGACGCCTGCCGCTGTGGGTTACAGCAGTTCGGGCGGCGGTGACAGCATAACACAGGAGATTACCATGTCCAAGGAGGAAAGCTCGGCATTCACCGGATCCGTAGAAACTGAGTTTAAGGCGGGCGCCGGCGCGGGAGGCGTAACAGTGGGCGTCGTCGTGGGTGCCGAAGCCGGATTTGGCAAAGTCGAGACCACCACCAATGGCAGTTCCTTCTCCGGCGACATGCAGAATATGCCCATTGAGGCACAAGCCTATGGCTATGCCATGAACTGGAAAATATTCTGTTACAAATATCAGCAGGGGGACCTGAACTTCCCCATCGTAAATTATCTTGTGACAGAGTATACCATGCCGCCTGAACTTCCGGTCGACTTTGAACAGGATGTGGCCGATACGACGCCCACTTCAGCCACCCTGACATGGACCTATGACAAGCTTGTTTCGAAGTTTAACATCTATCGATACTATGAATTTCCCGATGGCAGCGGCAGCTACCAGATAGTTTCCGTGCCCATGACTGCCGCCGACTCCTACGACGCCGAGACAGGAACCTATTACTTCAGTTATACGGACACAAACCTCAGCCCGTATACGGACTATCAGTACCAGATCCAGACGGTCGGAACCGGGACGCAAAGTAATGTGAGCATTTACAGCGAAGCACTGGCAGTTCGTACAAAGACTGAAACGGGTTATCCTGATATTACTCTACAGGGTCTAAATAACGGTGTGCTTCTGCTCTATCCCGATGCCTCAAGCACGGTAACGGCCGCGGTCGCCGACCCGGAAGAGGGCGAGTACAAAGGCCTGAACTATCAGTGGCAGAAGCTGGAGAACGGCGAATGGACGAGTATCAGCGGTGCGGAGTCAGAGTCCTATACCTTCTCAAATTCTGGTTCCAGCGACGCAGTGCCATACCGATGCCGCGTGAATGCCATATTTTACAGTTACCAGTCGCTGACTGAATATCAGATATCGGCCTATTCCGATGCCTTTAATACCGATTATTCTAGGCGGACACCGGCGCCTGACCTGCAGGTCGAAGTATCCGGCACAACGTTGACGCCAAGTATAAAGCTATGGTCCGCTAACGCCGGGCACACCGCGGCGCCGACGGGAACCGTGACTTTCACCGTGAAATCCACAGACTACGAGTACAGCAGAACCGTTGATCTCACAAAATCCACCGAAACCGAGAGCATTGACGGCGTGTCAAAATATTATTCCACCGCATCCTTTGACCTTGCGGGTATGAGTGACGGCGTATACACTGTCACCGCTTATTACAGCGGCAGCCGCGTGTTCAAATCGCTTTCAATCGACGATGGTGAACTTGCCATAATCGGTTCCGGTTCCGCCTATCGGCTGGATATTGCCACTGAAAGCGGCGGCGACCCGGTCACGAGCTTCACCTATGGGGATACTATTTACCCGATGCTTAACTATATCTGTAAGGATGCCGGCGGCCTTGTTACAAATACGGACAAAACAAACGACTGTACATTAAGCTACAGCTTAGACGGTACAAATTATTACGCCATGTCGCCCGGCAGCATGACGCCGAATGCGGGTTCCTATATCATGAAGGCCGTCTATGGTACCGGTGACGATGCCGTTGTAACAACACAGGATTTTACCGTTGCCCCGAAGGCCATAACAGTAACTATTCCGGATGCAAATAACGTCAGTGCGGGTACGGATGTCGTCAGCACGCAGCCTGTGCCGACTCTGGCTGAGGGATGTTCCATGGCTGGAACCGAGACGCTCGATGATTTAAACCTTACTTATACTGCCTACAATTCCGCAGGAACCGCAACACCGCTGGACGCGGATACTACTCCCGGCAACTATACTGTAATTGCCTGCATGAGCGCCGGCACAGATGATACCAAATACGCAAATTACAATATCACGTATACCTCGGGTGTCTATACCATCATCGGTGTGACCCATCCGCTGACCATTGCGGCCGCGGACTTCACAGATTCAAACGGCACCCGCAGCGTCGGCACGGCGACAATCAAGGATGCAGGTGCTTCCGGCAATTACAGCTCCGGCACAACCGTGACCATGCAGGCCTACCCCGATGCGGGTTTTGAAGTGAGCAAATGGGAGGCCGTTTTTGCGGATTCCACCAAAACAACACAGAACGGCGGGGCCACGTTCTATCTCGCCACTCAGGCCCAGGCCGTTTCGGTGACCGTCACATTCAAAGCCAGTGTGTATACGCTGTCCACCTCCGTATCGCCTTCAGTCGGCGGCACGATTTTCTGTGACGCGGGGAGCTTCTCAAACGGAGCCTATGTTTCCACCGGCGCAAAGTTCACATTTACCGCAACACCTGCGGAGGGTTACAGCTTTGGTCACTGGGAACTGTCCACCGGCGGCTCGCCGGTTGCCTACGGCGGTACGGACAACGGCGACGGAACCAACAGCTATACCGTCACTGTCGGAACCGCCAGTTCCACACTCTACGCTGTTTTCCTGCGCGACAGCTATATGTTGAATCTTTCGGGCAATATCGAGGCGTATTACTGGAACGATGACGACGGACTGGCCTCTACGCCGAATGTAAAGACATTTATCGCCGACGGAACGGATGTCACCGGCGACACAGCCGTCACCGTTCAGGTTAAGACCGGCTATTCGATGGGAGAGGATGAGAGCTACTATATTAACGGTGAGACTGTGACCGCCGACGAAGACGGCACTTTCACCTTTATCATCACTCAGAATACCACTGTTTCCCTCGAGACGGATCAGGGCAGCTTCAGCGTTTCTGCCTATGCGAAAGACGCTCTCGGCTCCGTCGTTGTCGCTTTGGACGATGTTGAGCAGAGCGGTACGTCACTGACAGACGTTCCCGGCGGCAGTAAGGCGGCATTTACCGCCAAGGCGGTGCGCGGCTACGTGTTGGATTACTGGTCTGTCAAGATCGGGACAGCAGACGCCGCTGAGGAAGCCGGCGTAACGAATCCGAACAACAGCAATACGCTCACCATTGCGGAATTGGGCGCGAATACTGAGGTTACAGCCGTTTTCAAGGAAAACACCGCATATACCTTCAATGCTTCGGTCAGCAACACCTCCCGAGGAACCCTGACCTATACGCTGACCGACATCTACGGTGACCCGGTTGAGACTGACGCAGTCTTTGGCAACGGTAACGATATAACCGTCTATAATGGCGAGAGCGTGAAGCTGACCACAGTGCCGGTAAGCGGCAGTATGGTCGAACAATGGTTGATAAACGGCAGCGCAACCGCCACCTACGACACGGTCAGGTCGTTCAGCAATATAAGCCGGAGCTATACAGTCATTGTGTATCTGAAAGCCTCCACCGGCTATAAAGTTAGCTACGACAGCGGAGATAACGGCGGTCTTACTGCTATGGCGGACGATGCGGGCTTTACAAGCGGCGATGTACTTGCCGGCGGCAGCAAGGTGGTCTTTACAGCCACGCCGGAGAGCAGCTATATGGTTGATCATTGGACGATGATCAGCGGCCTGAACAGCACCACTGAAGTACCTTTAACCGATTCTGACAATGTGAATATTGTCGATCCGGTTTATACCATCGGTAATCTGAACGGCCACTATGCCGTTAAGGCATATTTCACGGAAGTTGCGACGAAAAATGTCAGCATCTCGGACATCACCGGCGGCAGCGCCGTCATCACCTATATGACGCCGATTGCGCCAACGGGCACCGGGGTGCTTGCCAATGCCACAAGCTGTGATGTGCGTACAGGCGGTACTGTAAAGCTTACCTTTACGGCGGATGCGGCAAACGACTATGCCACCGACGCGACATATCTGAAAAACGCGCTGATGTCCCTTGAAGACGGGCTGGTTGTCAATGTGACCCAGAAAACATGGGGCAAGAGTTATGAGGTAGAGATAAAGAACGTAACCTCAGATATTGCGGTTACGGACTGCAATCTGTTCTACACGCCCTGTATACCCGTAAACTACGGACCTCTCGATACCGGTTCCGGTGAGGACAACGGCAGCGTCACCGCAAAAGTCACAGCAAATGGTGTGGACGGCTTCGAGAAAACGGGGGATGCGAACAGCAGTTTGGATGTATACCGCGACGCGCAGGTCGTTTTCACGGCGCAGCCCGACGCCGCATACAAGTTTGTAAGCTGGACCATAAATTCAAATGAATACGATCCCGATAATCCGCCGACAGGCATAACTGTAAACGCCAACACGCTGACCCTCACGGTATCGGAAGGAAGCGAAGATTCCTATACGATCGAGGCGCTTTTTGAATACGTCGGCGATACCATAACCTACAGCGCCGGCAGCCACGGCGGCATTAGCGTCAACAGCAGTGCAACGGGGGCGAGTTTCGAATCCGGCACAAAGCTTGCCCTGGACAGTGTGCTGACCTTCACGGCGCAGCCCGACGACGGTTATATAGTTGAGGGCTGGTATCTCAATAGCATTAAACAGGATGGCGAGACGGAAAACGAATATACATACAACTACTTGACTGACGACAACACCGGCGCCGACATCACAGTTAAGTTTATCCGCGAGTCTTACACCGTTACGTATTCCGCAGAGAATGGCAGTATAAGCGGTATCGACGAAAGCCCCGTGACTGTACAGGGCGATACTGCGCTTACGCTTACAGCAACTCCGGACGAAGGCTATGAGTTCTCCTGTTGGCTGGTTGATGACAAAAATGCTGGCAGCGATAATCAGCTCAGTCTCACCATAACGGCGGATACCGATGTACAGGCGGTCTTCATAACCTATGAGGATACCTATACCGTGACATTCACGGCGGGTACCGGCGGTAGCATCGGCGCGGTCTCCGGCACAAGGACAATTATTAGCGGCGCGTCACTGATCGCTGAGAGCAGTGTAACCTTTACCGCCGCACCGGATTCCGGCTATCAGGTGAAGGGCTGGAAGCTGAACGGTGAAGCTGTGGCGAACTCCTCCGAACAGTCCACATTCGGCATTACGAGTATCCTTGCCGATGCTTCGGTGGAAGTGGAGTTTGAGCCAATCCTGACGTATACTATCGTCCTCGGCGCGTATACGCACGGCACCGTCACTGCCAAGGTGAACGGCACGGCGGCGGAGATCACCGATAACGTACTGACGGTCTCCCGGCACGACAATGTGGTTCTGACGGCCGCGCCCTCCGCGCACTATGCCTTCACCGGCTGGGGCGGTAATGTCAGCGGCACCGCCGCCATACTGACTATCGCAGATGTCACGGAAGACATGGATATCACAGCGGCCTTTGTCGCCGCCGAGTATGTGAAGTTTACGGCAACAAACGGCGCAAACGGTACTGTAACGGTAAAAGCTGTCTCGGATGGAGAGGAGACCGATCTTCGGGCGGGTACGCAGGTTGAGATCGTCGCAGGCAGCACGGTCACACTGACCGCGGTGCCTAATTCGGAACCGAGTCCATATATGGTCGAAAATTGGACGGTTGATGGATCGGTCGTATCCGACAAAATCAGTAAAACACTGGTCCTGGAAGACCTGACGGCGGATACTACAGCGGGCGTCACCTTTGAACCGTATGTGGGACACGAGATTCCCACGGATGTTGATACCTATAAGGTCTCGGGTGTGACCCGCACGCCGGACGACACGTTGCCGGCCACCGAGGTCCGCGATCGCGGCACCGTGGCATTCACAGTCACACTAAATCCGAACTATTATGTGACGCAGCTCAAGATTTTTGATGTGGACTGCATGGTCTCCGCCGAGACGACAACGCCGACAGCCTCCGGTACAGTGAAGTCTGTTCCCAACAGTGACGGCACCTATACCATCACACTGAGCAATGTGACCGACGCTATCAATATTAATGCTGTCGAGTACAATTTGTATCAGAAGGAAAATGTTGAGGACGCAGATATCTCGGATGCGCTGAAAGAAAATGATAAATACGATACTGCCGGAGAGATTACTGCCGCGATGCAGGTTGCCGCGATAAGCAGGGTGTCCGGTGCCACCGAGTCGACTACCGCCGTATATGACGTACGGCTGAAGGTCAAGAACGACGAAGGCAACTGGGTGGATGCCGACGACACAGACCTACCCGCCGAAGGTGTTACGGTGATACTGCCGTATCCCACAGGTATCACCTATGCGTCAGCCTCCGGCTACAATTTCTCGATTGCACATCTGATTTCCACAGGCGACAAAGCCGGCACCATCGAGTATCTCAAGCCGACCGCAACGGCAGAAGGCCTTTGCGTGACGGTTTACACCCTATCGCCCTTTGCCATGGGTTGGGCAGTGAAACCCACTAGCAGCACCGGCGGCGGAGGCGTTATCGTCACCTCATACGATATTGACGTCGCTGAGACAGCGCATGGCACGATTACCGCAAACAAGGCGACGGCGCTCTCAGGCGCGACGATCACCCTCACAGTAAAAACCGATACCGGATATAAGCTAGACAATATAACCGTGACCGACGAAGACGGTGATGAGGTAACCGTTACCTTAAAAAGTGACGGCACCTACAGCTTTGAAATGCCATATTCCAGCGTCACAGTCAAAGCCGAATTCAGCTTCGGCTGCACGGGCGGCAGCGACTGCCCGGCACATGCGTTCACCGATGTGGACGCGAGCCAGTGGTACCATGAGGGCATCGATTTCGTCATCGATGCGGGACTGTTCAGCGGTACCTCAGACACGGCTTTTGAGCCGAATACGGCTATGACCCGAGCTATGCTGGTAACCGTTCTGTACCGGCTGGAAGGCGATCCAAACGCCGAAGGAGAGGCATCATTTGCTGATGCTGCAAGCGGCCTCTATTATTACAAGGCTGTTGTATGGGCATCGGAAAATGGCATTGTCACCGGATACAGTGACGGCAAATTTGGTCCAAATGACAAAATCACCCGCGAGCAGATGGCGGCAATTCTGTACCGCTACGCGGAATATAAAGGGCTAGACATTACCGCAAATGCCGACCTTTCCGGCTATACAGATGCGGGCAGCATCAGCAGCTATGCCAAGGATGCAATCAAGTGGGCAAACGCCGGCAAGCTGATTACCGGGTCAAGCGAGGCAACGCTTGACCCACGGGGATATGCGACAAGAGCGCAGGTCGCCGTGATTCTGATGCGGTTCTGCGGCAATATAACAGAATAAAAAAATAAGTCACTGAAAATGCCCGCGCCTTTTGGCGCGGGCATTTTTATGAGCATGTTTTGGCTATCAACCTGGCTGAATTTCAGTATGAAAAATGTCCGGAAACTATCAGATATAAATTGGCACAATATTTCTGCATTTTTGCGGATATTTTTTATGAAGAAAGAGAGATACTAATATGCAGTCAAAATAAACTAAAAAGTAATCAAACGGAGTGGCTTATTAAATGAAATTAAAATCTGTATCCTCAAAAATTATCATGCTGATACTGGCAGGAGCAATTTCCATAACATGTGCCGGAACTGCTTCGGCAGCGGGCGGCAGCAATAGCAGACATAGCACGGGGGAGTATAAATTCGAAAAAATGTCTGCCTTTTATAAATCTGCAATAGACAGTCTTGTCAAAGATGGAACTCTTACACAGAAACAGGCCGATACAATAGAATCAAGCATGCCGAAAGACGGCAAAAGGGCACACGCAGGAGAACGTAAGAGCCCAATCGGCGATTTGGTTGAAGCAGGAACAATAACCCGTGAACAAGCCGATTCGATCAGGAAAGCAATTAAAGCCGCCAAAGGCTCAGATAAAACATTAAGCGATGTACTTAAAGAACTGGTGAGTGAGGGAACTCTAACGACGGAACAGGCCGAAGCGATAACATCGTGCATGCCTAAAAACGGCGGATGGACACATTCGGGAGAATGCAAAGGTCCTTTGAGTGATTTTGTTGCTAACGGAACGATTACGCAGGAACAGGCAGATGCTATATATAAAGCGGTAAAAGATACAATGGATGCGGAAAAAAAATCTGATTAGCGAAGCTGAAAAATTCTGGGCAGAAGTTTAGTTTCTTCTGCCCAGAAAAAATTTATTCCGACTGTACATCGGATTGCAATTTTTATAGCCGGCAGATAGAACGAATATTCATGAAAAACGCCGGCAGTCTGTCCATATATCCGACTTGTTTCGGTCTGAATATGGACTTTTATACAAAAACGCTTAAAAAGTTCTTGCAAATCAGTATAATTTGGGCTATATTATATAATGCGAAGAATTTTTTGCTAGTTGTGTCAAAATGACACAATTCAAGAATGATGTTGCTATTTTAATACGCCAGGAGGAAAAAGAGAATGGGAAACAACAGGACAAAAGTAGCAGTAATCGGAGCGGGTTTTGTGGGAGCGTCGACAGCGTTTGTAATAGCGCTCAAACAGATGGTCAATGAACTGGTTATTATTGATGTTTTAAAGGAAAAGGCTGCCGGAGAGGCAATGGATATTAA
This sequence comes from Oscillospiraceae bacterium, assembly GCA_050253535.1. Classification (GTDB taxonomy): domain Bacteria; phylum Bacillota; class Clostridia; order Oscillospirales; family Oscillospiraceae; genus JBFWIW01. Next base: position 7,541 of record JBFWIW010000012.1, on the reverse strand, counting down.
CCATGCGCTGCCATTTTTAGGCCAGATGGTGGTTCGTGACGGAGATTATTCCGACTGTGCCGATTGTGACGCCATTATTATCACCGCCGGAGCAAACAGAAAGCCGGGGGAGACGCGTATAGATCTTGCGAAGAAAAATGTCGGCATAGCAAAGGGAATCACAGAAAATGTCATGAAATACTATACCCGCGGTGTTATTCTTGATGTAGCAAATCCTGTGGACATTCTCACCTATAAGATTCAAAAATGGTCCGGGCTGCCCAACGGCCATGTATTCGGAACAGGCACGACGCTCGACAGCATTAGGTTAAGATACCTGCTCAGCCAGAAAATCGGTATAGATGTCAAGAATATTCATGGTTATATTATAGGTGAGCACGGCGATTCGCAGCTGCCCATCTGGAGCGCAACGTACATTGCGGGCAAAAGCATAAATGAGTATTTCAACGACCCGGCATGCGGGATTACCGAGGAAGACAAGGAAGCCCTCGTTGACGATGTAAAGACGGCGGGTGCTGAAATCATCAAGAAAAAAGGCGCAACTTACTATGGAATTGCCGTCGCCACGAGTACGATCCTTGAATCCATACTTAAGAATCAGAATACGATAAGGCCTGTAACCTCGGTTATTAACGGTATATATGGCATAAATGACGTGGCGCTGAGCCTTCCGTCGGTGATCAATTCAAATGGTGTGGCGAATGTTTTGGAGATGAAGCTGACCGATAATGAGATTGTGGGTCTGAAACACTCAGCGGAACAGTTGAAGGCTATACTTAGAGAAGTTAAAGATATCTGACAAGCTGATTAGGACGGCAAAAAAAACCGCAGAGACAAATTTGCCTCTGCGGTTTTTCGGCTGCTATGTTGGTACATGTCTGTAAAATCCTGAACCCGTCTGTTCTCCTGATTCGACTATTCCTCAATAAATTTAACCAGTTCACTGTTGAATTTCTCCATCTGATCGTAAAACAGGAAATGGCCGCAGCAATCGAAAGGCACAAGCTTTGAGTTTCTGATTCCGTCCCTCTGCGCCTCCGCCAGCGGGAAAAGGCACACCTGGTCGTTATAGCCCTGAAGGATCAGGGTTGGGACATGAATTTTTTCCAGATCTCTGAACAGTTCTTCATCGATCCATGTGTTGGCGACCGCCGCTGTGGCCCAGCTGGATGCCTCAAGCCCCAGCTGAAATATCCAGTCGGACAGGGAGGGGGTCACATAATTATGAAAGATCATTTTGCCGAATTTTTCGAGCATGGCGGGACGGTCCGTGTATGTACCCTGTATGATTTCCAATACCGCTTCTTTCGGCAGCCCATAGGGAAAATCGGGGCGTTGAATCAGGCTGGGGGCCGCCGCCGCGAAAAGCGCCAGCTTTGACACGCCGTGCCCCTGGTGCCTTGCCATATAGCGGATGGCGATAGCGCCGCCCGTAGAGTGCCCGCCCAGCGTGAAATTGGTCAGCCGCAGCGTGTCCACGACGGCCCGCACGTCGTCGGCAAGCCGGTCGTAGCCGTAGCCGATCCAGGGTCTGCTGGACTGTCCGAAACCCCTTGTATCCAGGCCGACACACCTGTATCCCAGCTTCGGAAGCTGATTATACTGGTACTCGAAAAGATTGTGATTCCCCGGCCAGCCGTGTATGAATAGAATCGTCTTGCCGCCCTTCGGGTTGATATCCTCCACATAAATATACACATCCGGCTCAACGTTTACATAGAAACCCACTTTGATGCCTCCATATTTTTATTTTATCAATATACAATACACATTTTGGGCTGTGGAGGTGACAAAAATTAATAATAGAAGCCTTTGTTGTAATATCCTTCCATAACGTTCCCGGAGTGGACTAATATTGGTCCCTTTATTGCAACCATTTTTTCTAAAATCAATACATAATGGACTGATATAGGTTCAGATTCGGAGGATCTAAAATGAGCGGCCAAAAGATAAAGCAGGATGAAATCCATATAGGTCAGAACATCAGAGAAATCCGGCTTGAAAAAGGGATCGGTCAAACGGAACTGGTGCGTCAGCTCCAGCTGACAGACGTAGAAATGACGCGGGAAACCCTTGTAAAAATCGAACGCGGAATACAGCACATATACGCGGCTCAGCTTCGCGGGATACGCGACGCACTGGAAACCACATATGACGCACTGTTTAAATAGCAGTGGCCGCCCCTGATCACGAAAATTAAACAGTCAGGGCGGCGCGGGCTAGAGCAGAAAGCATATTTCAGTATAAATGGAGGCATTTCAAATGGCCAATATAATGGACTACCTGGACTGGCGCGGCGATCTGAGCTTTGAGCAGTCTCCTTTTAACGAGGTCGATAACCTGATTCTCTGCAAGCTCTGCAATGTCGACCTAACGGGAATCGTCCCTGAGGCGGGAAGTGCGGTTACGGCGTCTGAGGCGGCGGAGAGATATTTTGCCACACACAGCGAAAATGAGCGTCTAGGTGTCTTTATCCCCACCGATGTGCTGCCTATGTTCAGAAGAATGACGGAGACCGTCAGATTCGGCGGTATCCATATGTCCGACTACATAAACCGAATAGACATGGCGCGCGAGGAGCAGTTCTCCGCGCTCACCATAGGGTTATCCGATGGTACGAAGTTTATTACCTTCCGCGGTACGGACGACACTATCGTTGCCTGGAAAGAGAATTTTAATATGAGCTCCTTCGACGCAGTGCCGGCTCAGACCGATGCGTCCGCCTATCTGCTTAGTTCCTCGCAGAGAAGTGACGGGCCTATACGCGTCGGCGGGCACTCCAAGGGAGGCAACCTTGCGGTCTATGCCGCGATGCACAATCCGTCTGAGGTACAGGACCGCATCATAAACGTTTATAACAATGACGGGCCCGGCTTCCGTGAATCCGTTCTCGACACACCGGAGTACCGGAGGATACGCATGAAGGTAGTGACGCTGGTACCACAGTATTCGTTAGTCGGCATGCTGCTCTCGCATGAGGAAGAATACGAGATTATAAAAAGTGATGAAGCCGGAATTGCCGCCCATAACGGCTTTACCTGGGAAGTACGCGGTGTTCGCTTTGTGCGCAGCGGCGACTTTGCGCTGCGAAGCAGGCTGTTTGACAGTGCCGTTCACGCTTGGGAGACGGGCATGGACCTCAAGCAGCGGCGCCAGTTCGTCGATACCCTTTTTGCCATTCTGACCTCCACCGGGGCTAAGACGCTTACAGACCTTAATGAACACAAGCTTCGTCAGGCTATCGAGATTGCAAACGGTCTGTATCAGGATCGGGAACAGCGGGAACTGATTGTCATGACGCTGGAGCTGCTTATTAAGGAATATATGAACAGCGCCCGCGCCGTGCTTCCCATACCGAAAATTCCGCTAAAAGGCGTGTTAGGCCGGAAGAAAAAGCCCGAGGACGGCGAATAATTATTTTTATCGGGGACGTTTCTGTAAAGACAAAAGGGATGCTATTTTATTAGAAATAGACTCGATCAGGAGATCAAATAAAATTGTCGTTTATGCTGATTTCGGTTAGAGGCGTTGAATACTCAAGCAAGTTTTTCTTTCGTCAGGTCATGCCGCGAAAAGCTGCCGGTACTTATTGTACGAAGACTTTTTGCGATACGGTATGGCGGAAGGAAGACCGTTGGTTTTACACTGACGCTATCCGAAATCAGTATTATTATAAAGAACTGACTACGCGCTTTAAAGAGATAGAGGGCTGCAATTAATAAAATGCCCGCACTTCTATGGGTGCGGGCATTTTATTTTAAGTTTATTGCAGCGTTATCGATCCTGTAAAAGGCTTGAATTCAATGGTGTAAACAAAATTATAGTCTACATCTTCATAAGTACGGTTTTGTGGTATGTCCCAGGTTTCGTACCAGGAACGATAATCGTATCTATTTCCTTCCGTATATAAAACTTCTTTAACAATTTCATTCTGCTCATTGACATACACTTCGATTTCGGCCGAAAAATCCGAATAAACAGGATAGTAATTATTTATACCGTGTCTGCCTAAGAAAAGGGCGTCATAATCGGTGTCGGGGAATGGTATCGGTCTGAATTTACTGTATTCAATGTCGGCCCCGTTGACAGTTGCGCCGCTTGAATTGCCGAAGACATATGCAATATCCTTAATATCTGATAAGTGCAGAACATATTTCACGGTCGGATGACCGTCAACATAAGCATTCTGATAGACCTCAAACGCTCTGTACCGTACGAAATAGCTGGAAAGGACCGAATTGATGTTGGATATAAAGGTATAGTCCTTCGACCTCTGATCGCTTGCGTATTGATCGGTCAGCTCATATTGACCGGTCTCTGCGTTCATAGTATAAAGATGGTTGCTGATTTTAACAAGATCAGTTACTTTATGCCATCCGGTATCACTTTCAACATTTGTTGTTTTTATTTTTTCGGTTACGGTGTGAAAACTGGTCGGTTCCCCATTTTCGCTCCCTGAGAAATCAAATTGTCCTGTTGTGGTAAAATCATACTTCATCTGATTGCCGGTGAGCTGATCATAAAAGTCAGCTTTAATATTGAAATCAAATTCGTCTTTCGTCTGATAAATCTTATTCCTGAGTGCTTCAAGCAGCGTTGGGTAATCAGATGTTTTCTCATCTGTCCATGACAAAGTGTTATTAACAAGCTCATATTCTGCACCGGTTGCATCTGATATAAAATCAGCCGGAACATATAAGACGGAATCGATTAACACCGGAGAAATAAGATAATTGACCTTGTTTTGCGTATATTCGTTTGCATTATCATAAGGCGATTCGTTTATCGACTTATCTGTAAATATGTAGGACTCGCTGCTGTTTATTTTTGCCCAGGCTTCAACGTAAAAATGGGGATCCGCATTATATGTGAGTACGTAGATTAAACCATCATTTTGCTGAACAGTATATTCACGGGAAAAATATCTGATAAAATCAAATGGAACAAGCAGCTTTTCGTTATTCACGACAGGCGAAGCAATATTGATTTTATCACCGTTTAAAGTGACTTGCATATCATTGCCTGTAAGTTCTTCATTATTTGAAATCAACCTGTCTATGACAACGGCGGACTGCTCCATTGTGGCTGTATCCAAAGGTGAAAAGTTCGAGCTGTCCGTACCGTTCATAAGGCCTTCAGCGACTGCTGTGTCAACATAAGGCTTTGCCCAATCTGAAATATGATTGAAATCTCCGAATTTTTCTATATGACTGAAAACAATATTATTTGTGTTAATATCATGGTCGTGCGCTAATGCCCGAACGATTATCGCGGCCATTTGTTCTCTCGTACACGGTTGCCCGTTACCGAATACATCCGGAGATATACCTTTTATCAATCCGCTGCGAAAAGCTGCTTCTATGTAGGGGTAGGCCCAACTATCTGACGGTACGTCTTTAAACGTAGGAGCCGAGGGAATATTTGTTGTATCTATATCAAATGCTCTAACGATCATTGTGATCATTCGTTCCCTGGAAAGCGCCTGCCGGGGATAAAAATTTCCGTTATTATCCCCGTTAATAATATTTCGTTCAGCGAGAGATGTAACAGCTTGTTTTGCGTAATCTGAGCAGTCAGATATATCACAAATCGTACTGGCATAAGTTGCGGGTTGATTGTTAAACAAACCTATTATGATCAAAAGTCCGACAGTATACTTCAAAATGGTCTTAAATATAATTCTGTTCATGGTACACCTTACTCAACTTGTATCAAAATTTGACGATATAACCTTCCTCTATATTTAAGTTAACACATAAAGCAAAGTTCAACAAGTTTCAAAATTTGGATATTCGATCCCAAATATTATGAGCAGAAAAAGGCCGATTCCAAGTATAAACCCAACACAGCGTTGGGCCTGAAATTCACGCTTGGTTCATCAGAACGGCAGACTAGTCTGATTCTCTGAAACTACTGTAAATTAGACTGGTGCCCAACGCTTATTTCATAAAATGTGTAAAAAGCAAGGGATTGAAGGTTTAACGAAAACCATCAATCCCTTGCTTTTTATTGTCGGAGTTGAATTACAGGATTTGTGTAAACCCCGGAATATCAACGGTTTGCAGGCAGTCAGCAGGCGGCATTTGTTTTAATCATTTCACAGCGAAAATCAATGATAAAAGCTGAATGCCTGAATTGGACAAACCCAAAGCATTTTTGGGCATGTTTTAAGTGTCCCGCATATCCGGAAACCATATTTCCGTTTTTATATTCTGCCCTGTCCTCCGTTGCTCAGACAACGCTGAAAAAGCCCTGAAAGGCGGACGGCAAAGTCATCTCACGCGTCAATTCGTCCTTCGTCACCCACAAAAATTCAGCGGTCATGTTTTCACAGATGACGATATAACTCGCCATCTCCCATTCGACATGGGTAAAAACATGTTTTTTATGGGCGCCTTCCGCCATTGTGGCAACCGATATTCCCCATTGCGCCAGCATATGTCCCGCCTGTTTGATGGTCATGTCACCTACCGCGTTGGGAAACTCCCAGAGTCCGCCAAGCAAGGTGTTTGTCTCGCGCTGTCTGACGGCGATCTTGTCCCCACAGTGAAGCAGAAAGACTGTTTTCCGTTCCTTTTTCCGGGGCCTTTTCTTGGCTTTGACCGGAATCGACATTTGCGAGCCAGTTTGATAAGCCCGGCATAAAAAGGCGACAGGGCAATTGCCGCATTTCGGTGACCCCTTCGGCAGGCAGACGGTGGCGCCCAGTTCCATGAGGCTCTGTGTAAAATCACCGCTGCGGGTTTTCGGATAGATCCCGCACAGCAATCCGGTGACTTTATCCTTCACTTCCGGAGCGGATATATCAGCGTCGTATCCGGTGAGCCTTGCAGCCACGCGCAGGACATTCCCATCAACCGCCGGAACGGGCTGCCCAAAGCAAATGGAAGCAATAGCGCCCGCCGTATATTTTCCGATACCCGGCAGGGAAAGGATGTCGCCGTAAGCCTCCGGGAACCTCCCGTTATACTTTGCCATGATCGTCTGGGCAGCCTTTTTCAGGTTACGCGCGCGCGTGTAATAGCCCAGTCCTTCCCACAGCTTAAATAGCTTTTCCTGCCCGGTCTCCGCCAGGCTTTGGATATCGGGGATCTGACGCATAAAGCGGTTGTAATAGGGGATGACGGTCTCAACCTGCGTCTGCTGCAGCATGGTCTCGGACACCCATACACGATAGGGTTCGGTATTTTCGCGCCAGGGCAGCACCCTTGCATTTTCGTCGTACCAGGACAGAAGCGGCACCACGATGCCGCAGAGTCTGTTTGTCTCATTTACCCCGAACGCTGTGGTTTCCACTTTTTCACCCGCCGTTTATATCACAGCTCATTTCTCTGCTGCTTTTTGCTGTTGCCAATACTTATAAAAAACCCGGTCGTTACTTATATTCCCTGCGCAATGAATGTGCAATTTCACATTCGTATTTTGAGTCATTCAGTATAACATTTATAATCAGCCCTGTCACCAACATTCATTTCTGAATGCAATTACAGAATTTACTGCTAAAAAAACAGGTATGATTCAAGCCTGCACAACTCTATCTC
>JBFWIW010000011.1:44998-59731 GCA_050253535.1 Oscillospiraceae bacterium | reverse complement strand
GACGCGGTTTATTGCGCCTGAGTAAGCCGTCCATTCGGCCTGCTTCTCGCCCAGCAGCTTTTTCCCCTTGTGACTGATCTGATAATACCGACGGGGCCGCTGCGTATCCTCGTCTTTCTCATAGGAACATATCAGCTCTTTTTTCTCTAAAGAGTGTAGCAGCGGATATAGCGTCCCGGCCTTAAGTTCAAAGGTATGGTCGGAGCGCATCGCCAGTTCTTCAATCATCTGGTAGCCATACATATCCTGTCCGTCCAGCAGCTTGAGTATGAGCATTGTCGTGCTGCCGGTAAGCAAGCTTTTATCAATTGCCACGTTGTGCCTCCCTATATATAGATTATCTATATAATATATCGATCATCTATATATGTCAAGAAGCATTATGGTAATTTTTATGATAAATAAAGCAAGCAGCAGACTATTACAATCACTTGTAATCAACCGAAAATGAGGCAGTATTCAGCAAATCAGGAGGGAATGCAGCGCGAGGGTGGGATGCGCTATCCCGCCCTTGTTAGTAGTAGCGGGGCTGTGGGAATGTGGTAAAGCCACAGACTTTTCCATATTCCCACAGCTTTTAAAACAGCAGAACGGCATAGTCCCGAAAGGCTATACCGTTCTGCTGCAGGAATAACCCTTGAAGTTACAGGGTTTTCTTATACGCGAATACGGACTGCGGCATACTAATGTATTTTTCGCTGCCCTTATATTTTTATATTTGGTTGAGCAGCCTTTGGCAGCATACTTTCCCCGCATTATCCAGACCAGAGTGTACTTGCCGCCTTTTAATTGCTCTGCAGCAATTATTTTGTGCCGAAATACCGCTTCATTCTGTCCAAAGCCTTTTCAATAGTGTTGTAATCATTTGCAAAGGAAATGCGGATGTGCCCCTCTCCCGCAGCCCCGAAGGCAATTCCCGGAGAGGTGACGACATGGGTCTTTTCAAGAATAAAATCCGCCGCGTCGTCTGAGTTCATTCCAAGCTCGGTAATCTTCGGAAAAACATAAAACGCGCCCTTCGGCACAAGGCAGGAAAAACCTTTCAACTGGTTTATCCCGCCGACTATAAGCGCTCTGTTTTTCTTATAGCAGCCGAGCATGTATTCCACATCTTTGTCGCCGTTTTTCAGCGCGTAGATGCCCGCGTACTGGAATGCTTCATTGACGCACGAACCGTTGTTCTCCTGAAGCTTTGTCATATTGCTGATGATATCCCTGTTTGCGCAGGCATACCCAAGACGCCAGCCGGTCATGGCATAGGTCTTGGAGAAAGTATTAATTGTCAGAATATAGTCTTCCAGTCCGTCAAACGAGGCCAGGCTGACATGTTCCTCATTATCATAAATTAATCTCTCATACGGCTCGTCGGAAATCACATAAACTTTATGCCGCTTTACAAGTTCCGCGATTTCTCGGAGTTCATCTCTGTTTAAGACGGCGCCGGTCGGGTTGTTGGGGGAATTGATTATTATCATTTTTGTTTTCGGAGTTATCAGGGGCTCAATAATATCAGCGGTCATCCTGAATTCGTTTTCTTCGCTGACTTTTGCCCCCACGGGAATGCCATGCACCATTTTTACCTGGCCCATGTAATCCGGCCATGCCGGATCCGGAATAATAACCTCGTCACCCGGGTTAACAAGCGTTATCATCGCCAACATAATCGCTTCAACGGCGCCGAAGGTAACAATTATATTATCCGGAGAACACTTAATGCCGTTCTTTATCTGCAGTTTTTCGGCAATCGCCTCACGGAAAGGAAAGATGCCGGCATTCGCGGCGTACTTTGTCTTCCCCTGAAGCAAGTGTTCAATTCCAGCCTCGATGATCGGTTTCGGCGTGACAAAGCACGGTTCCCCCAGCGCCATATTTATAGCATCGTCATATAATGAAGCTTTCTCAAACATCTTCCTGACGCCGGAAAATGGAAAGCTTTTTGCCGCAATACTGATTTCCATCACGCTGCTCCTCATTTTAGCAGGTTACAGGTAGTTATTCCTATCCGTTCAGACACTGCTCCAAAATTTTCTGATCGATATTACCTCCGCTGCAGACAAGTACCGTCTTTTTATCAAGGTCGAACTTGCCTTCCATTGCCGCGGCAAGGGGCAGAGCTCCGCTGCCTTCCAGTGTAAGTTTGCCGTAAAGCACGGCAGCGCGGACCGCTTTTTTAATAGTTTCTTCTTTTACTACAAATATCTCGTCCACGTATTTTTCCAGATATGGGAAGAGGTAAGTCTCACCTGTCCTTCTTATTACCGCATCCGCAATGGAATGTGCGCTTTCAAGCTCTATCAGTCTGCCAAGCTCTCTGCTTTTTGCGTATACTGCGGAACATTCCGGCATAACGGCAAATACTTTAACTTCAGGTTTTAAATGCTTCATGGCATAGGATATACCGGTTATAAGACCGCCGCCGCCCAATGGAACTACGACCTGCTCCACCTCGGGAAACTGATCCATGATTTCAAGGCTTATGGAACCCTGGCCGCCTAATACCTGGATATCGGACACGGAATGGACGTAATAGGATCCGGTCTGTTCCGAAATCTTGCATGCCTCAACAAACGAATCATCGTAGGTGGCGCCGCTCACAATAATATCCGCGCCAAAATCTTTAATGCAGTTCTTTTTCATTTCCGGCGTAATTTCCGGGACAACAATTGTCGCCTTTACACCAAGCATTCTTGACGAAAGCGCAACCGCCATACCGTGATTTCCCGAAGAAGCTGTGACGATTTTTATATCAGTCCCGTACGTTTCTTTTAACCAGGAAATTTTATTAAACGCTCCGCGGAATTTAAATGCACCGGACGGAAGAAGACTCTCCGCCTTTAAATATACCTTGTGTTTCAGCTGTGCATTTAAGGGTTCCATGGAAATGAGCGGTGTTGGAGGCGTCACCTTCCGGATACGGTTGCGGGCGGCAATCATATCAGATATATGTACCTCACCCAAATTTTGTCCAAGCATTATTATTCCTCTTCTCCAGATTATATATCACTTATATATTTTTAGCCTGCTTCATGGGAGGGCATTTCACTCTATTTCAAAAATGGATTCAATTTCGACAGTAAGGCCAAGCGGCAGACTGTTTGTCCCTATCGCAGACCGGGCATGCCTTCCGTTTTCCCCAAAGACATCTATAAGCACCTGAGACGCCCCGTTTATTACAAGCGCCTGACCGGTGAAGTCATCGGCTCCCGCCACAAAACCGAGAAGCTTTACGCACTTTTTTATCCTGTTCAGATCGCCGAGATAGGTCTGCAACGCGCCGAGGGTGTTGAGCATGCAGACTTTTGCCGCGTACTGCGCTTCTTCTGCCGTAATATCGATGCCGACCCTGCCGGTTATTGGTTTGCCGTTTTCTATGCTGCCCTGACCTGACAAATAGACCAGGTTTCCCGTTTGGCTGACAGGTAAGTACAGACCCGCCGGAGCCAAAGCTTCGGGTATCGCAAGGTTATGGCTTTTAATATTTTCGTAAACAGACATCTATATCTATCCTTTCTTTTCTATAATAAACGCGCTTAAACCGCTCTTCAGGCATATCCCATTATTCTTGGAAGCCACGTGGAAAGAGCCGGAATATATGTAGTAAGCAGACACACGGGCAAATAGCCTATGACAATAAACTTTACTGTCGGCGGCATCATTTCTTCAAATTTGCAGTTGCACACTCGCATGCCGAGGTAAAGGATGCTTGCGTATGGCGGTGTCAAACCGCCCAATCCAAGATTAACAACCATGATCGCCGCCAGCTGGACGCCGCTTACGCCGTAAGCCTGGCACAGCGGCAGAAGCAGTGGGGCGCAAAGCACTATAGCGGTGGTATCGTTCACAATCATGCCAACAAACAGGAGAAATATATTAAGGAAGAGCAAAACAACGAACTTGCTGTCCGTAAAGCTTGTAAATATTTCAACCAGCTTTTCGGGCAGTTTCAGCATGACATATGTCTGGGAGAGCAGCAGGCAGAAGAAAATCATCATCATAATAGCGCCTATCGAGGAAGAAGACGTTTTAAATGACTCAAATATATTCTTTTTATTCAGTGTCTTATAGATAAACAGACCGATTATAATACAGACAAAAACTGCTACGGACGCGGCTTCAGTAGGCGTGAAAACACCTCCGTATATACCTCCGAGAATAATAACCGGCATTGAAAGAGCGGGGATTGCCGAGAACCAGCGGCGGCGTTTGCTTATTTTTGCCGAAGCGTCGTTCAGCGCTTTTTCCCTGTGAGTCTCTTCTATTGAGCTGCTTACATTTTCAATACGTGTGAACTTTTTAGCATCAATAAGGTTTATTGTGCTTAATAAAATCATTAAAAGTGTCGCCGGAATGACAGTCGATAGGAAGCATGCCAAAACCGACACGCCCGTAACCCACCCAAAGGTAATCATAGCAACAGAGGGAGGGATTAAAACGCCCAGAATAGTGGATGCGCTTATAAGGGAAGCCGCATATCCCCTGGGGTATCCCTGTTCAACCATTTTAGGATGAAGCGCCGGTCCGACGGCCGCAACCCCGGTGAAAGAACTTCCGGAGATAGCGCCCAAAAAACCACAGGTGATAATGGCGACAACACCGATGCCGCCTTTTAATTTACTGGTAAAAGTTTCTGCCAGATCAAGCAGCTTTTCTGCGATTTTACTGGAATTAAGAAAGGCTCCGGCTAGAATGAATATCGGACCCGCAACCAGAGTCAGGCTGGTCATTTGGTTGAATCCCCAGACCATAAGGCTTTTAAAGCTGATGTCCGCAAAAAGCACCATTAATCCGAGTGCTCCGCCGAAGCAAAACGGAAGCGGGATGCCAAGCAGAAGGAGAAAAGCCAGAAGTAAAACGTCAATAATTAATATTCCCATATCTTATTTTTCTCCCCCATTAATCTCTTTTCCCCTTAAAGCTGTGAAAATGACATCTCTAAACGCAAAAATCGCCATAATAACAAGACAGATAAATATTGTACTTTCCGCATAGAACAAGGGAATATTCAGGATTCCGCTCAGTTTCCAGACCTTCAGGCAATACCGGAAATAATCGTATACCCAATAGCATATCGTGCAGGAAATAATCAGACATACTATATCTCTTACGAGGTCAGAAATAAAAAGAACCGTCTTATTCTTGCAAAAGACACCTATAATGCCGCATTGAATATGAGATCTTTCAAAGGAAGCCATAGTGCCGCCGAAAACGTATATCCAGATAATCGGAAATGTTTCCATTTCCTCAATCCCAAACAGTGGCGAATGCAGAACATATCTCAAAAATACTTGAATAACAACCATCCCGGTCAAAATTGAAAGCGAAAATATTGCAATAAACGTTTCAATTTTATACAGACCGTTAAATATTTTTTTTAATGCAGCCATTTACAGACCTCCTCTTCTATCTGCATATAGCCTTGAGGGCAAAAGCCCTCAAAGCCGCAGCAGATATATAACCATTCTTTGAAAGTTATAACAATTTAATATGTGATTCCCAGATCGTCCCTGATCTGATTAAGGACGGCAAGGCCTTCATCGCCGAGATCACTCTCGAGCTGGGGCCAGCAGTTCTCTCTGTACACTGTTGCATAACCCTGGACTTGTTCATCTGTGAGTTCGTAAACCGTTGCGCCGTTGGCCGTAAAGTCATCAAAGAACGTCTGTTCTTCTGCCTGAGCCTGCTCAAAGCCCTTCGACTGCAGTTCGGCGGAAAGCGTTGTAATTATATCCTGGAACTCTGTGGGCAGAGAATCAAATGTTTCCGAGCTAATCATCAGCCACTGTGTTTCAAAATGCGTCTTGCACGGGAGCAGGTAATTGACAACATCTTTCAGTTCGCCCCAGTAATATTCCGCGCCGCCGCCAATAACCGCGTCGACAATACCGGTCTGCATAGATGTGAAGTTCTCTGAAGAAGGCAGAGGCGTCGAAATGAAACCGAATGTTGTTCCGAGAAGATCAAAAGCTGTGGAGGTAGGTACACGGGCCTTCAGGTTTCTGCTGGCAGTCGCGTTTGTATAATCGGGAATTTCTTTTGAGGATGCGATGCAGGCAAAATACATGGGATACTGGCCAAGAAGAGTTATATCCTGATTTGCCAGTCTTTCCTTGACAAACTGGGCGACAATGCCGGTATCCATATCGGTATACTTAATTACCTCATCCCAGCTCGAGAAAAGGTATGGAAGCGTCGGCAGTATTAAGCTCTTGTCGATACTCTGTCCAGCACCCTGGAGAGCCATTTCTACGTCGCCCATGGAAATGCGTTCCTGTACGACTTCATAGTCTCCCAGAGATCTGGCCGGGTAAATCTCTATAGTGATTTTGCCGTCCGTCTGCTTATTTATTTCGTCGGCAAACCATTTGGCTGTTTCATCTGTACGCGAGCCCTCAGGCCTGATGTGCGCCAGTTTCCAGGTAACGGGCTTGAAGTTGGCCACTTCATCAGAAACAGTTGCGCCGGATGTATCGGATGAAGTTGTCGCGGTGGATGAACCTGTTGCGGTTGCGGTTGTGGTTCCGGTATCTGTCGCATTCTGTGTCCCGCATGCGCTAAACAGCGACAACATCAGTGCGACTGATAAAACCAGGCTGAGCAATTTCGTCTTTTTCATTTTTTTCCTCCTTATTAATATTGATTATGTAAAAGCTTTGGCGCACCAATTTATGAATCCTTGCGATTCAGCTCAAAAGGGACAACAATCCCTCTTTGTTAATATTCCTGATTCCCAAACGGTCCATATTTCTTCCGTTTTGCTCATATTGTTCATTGGTTATAACTCCGCACATGGTCACAAGCGCTTCCATTGCCGGAACCTTTACACCGAGTATTGCAGCAATCGCGATCATTGGAATAAGCCCGCAGGGGACGTCTTCCGTTATGTACCTTGTTTTGACAGCCGACTGTGCCGTAAGCTCCGAATAAACATCTGCATTCTTATAACATTCAAATATATCGTCTCCGGCGATACCGTAGCTGTTCTGCAGCCATTCCTTGAGGGAAATAAGATCAATCCCCAGAACCTTTGCGATACTCCTGCGCTCTTCGTCGACTTTTTCCATCAGGAGGGCAACCGACGGTGTTATCGTGTCAAGATACGGAAACGGTTTTTCCTGTGTTTCAATCTTGGCCGCGTTCAGAACTATCGGGCCGGGGTGTGTCACGGGTGCCAGATTGCCGAGGCTTGTATAGATTGTGTTTGGCACAGGCTTCAATTGAGGAAATATTGTGCAGAGTCTTTGGGCCACGCGCTCTGCTTCAGGAGCGGGTATGGTTCCAACGGCTATGTCTTTTTTAACGCCCATTACCCTGGACAGGCCCGGCTCAATACTGCGGCAGGTGTAGACCAAATCCTGAAGCTCGGCAATTACCGGCAGTTCGGCAGCACCCTCTTCCTTTAAGGCCGCCATAAATGCCAGCGCTCCAAATGTACCGCCCGGATGCAGAACGACAAGATGATTCTTTGTAAGATAACCCGCAAGCGCTTTGGCGACATCGGCGTGGCTGCTCGTGAGTGTGACTACTATTACTATTTTGCTGTCCGCCATCACTGCCTGCAAATCGTTTGAAGCGCAAGCCAGCTTCCCTTTTCCCGTTAACGCCCCTTCAAATGTGACAACGCAGTTTTTTTTATTAATTCCGTCGATGATATCTTCATTTATATCGTACAGGTTCACCCGGTATCCTTTGCTCGCCAGGTGTCCTGCCGTAAGTTGGCCGCCACTGCCTGCGCCAATAACTGCAATACTTTCCACTGAGAATCCCCCATTATTCGGCTGATGATTATTTCTTTTTTGTAAAGCCTTTTTTTCCGGTCTCATCAATAAGATGCTCGCGCATTAATCTTCTGGCTTCTTCCGGCTTGCCATCGACGATTGCGTGATAGATCTTATCATGATAATAGCGTTCAACTTCAAAACGCTCCTCCTCGACAACCGGATCGAATTTGCGGGCAATTCTCATTTCTTCCCAAATCGGATTTAAAAGCTTTTTCAACAGGTTGTTTCCACCGAGGTTTACAATTGCCCGGTGGTATTCATGGCCCTGCTCGGTACAATCTTTTCTCTCTTTCAGCGCTTTATTCAGGTCCTGCCATGCCTTCTTAAACGCCTGAAGCTCTCTTGTATTCTCCGAGGCCATTTCCGCAGCTAGTCCTGCGGTTTCAACTTCAAAAATCATTCGGACCTGCATCAGCTCCCTGAGCGAGACGCTGTTATTGTTTATTACATCAAGTATGCCGTCGGGTCGAATCATAATATCGACAACTCTTTTTTTTAGAAACGTTCCTTTTCCGGGAGTCGATTCAATAACATCACCCAGAGCAAGCGCTTTCATTCCCTCCCTTATGCTGTTGCGTCCCACTCCCAGGGATTCGGAGAGTTCTTTTTCCGTGGGGATTTTATCGCCTACCTTGTAATCTCCCGTGCGAAGGATATCCACAATCCCTTCCAAAACTTGTTTACTTAATGTCACTCTTCTGATTTGGCCCATTGACTGCCACCCTTTATATCTTTTTATTTTTTATCAAATCAGCTGTATGTTCAAATTTGTATACAATAAAAATATTATAGGTCGTGGTGTTTGGCATAGAGCGCTTTACACAACAGCAAATCGGTCAAAACCATTCCTGTTTTTGCAAATTTACCCATGAAGTCAATCGAATCTTGTCCGGTCTTTCCGCAAATACCCTCATCATCAGGGACTTTGACGCCATCCATCGCCAGCAAGGCGCCTTCTATCGCGGTACCGGCTGCAGAGGCAAGCTTCATAGCGCAGGCAAGTCTCGCCCCATCGCACACTACACCGAATATATTTACAATTGTATTATTGATTGCCATTTGAATCTGTTCCACACCGCCGCCCATAAGCAGCACCGTACCGGAAGCTACGCCCTGTGAACCGGCAACGACGCACGCGCACATAGCCGAATGCCTGCCGATGTGGTTTTTGGCGTATATGGTAACAAGATAGCCCAGGGCGAGCGCCCTCAACATCTCCTCTTTACTTTTCCCCAGATCTTCCGCGACGCTTGAGAGCGGAAGGGAAACGGTTATACCTACGTTGCCGCTGGTGGCACAGGTCATCGTGGGGAGATCATAGCCTGCCATACGCGCCTCCGAACCGGCGGCGGTTATAGCCTTTGCCTTTCGGATCAGATTATCCTTGCTTCTTTTCAGCATGGAAACGCCGAATCCGGCGCCTGTTTTGCCGTCCAGCGCCGCCTGCGCCAGCTCACGGTTCATTCTGACTGCCTCTTCCAGGAAGGACATCATTTCAAACGGCGCCTCTGTCGCAAATTCATAGAAGTCCTTCAGCTGATATTTGGTGATCGGATCATTCTTTTCATCCAGCGATTTGCATCTGTCAAAATTTTTATCGACAATGGCTTTTCCGTTGGCGGACTTATAAACCAGATTACTGTGCGTCTTTGCGACTATTGCATGGCCGGTGCCGTTTTCCGTTACCACGATAGCTTCCATGTAGACGCCGATTGCCTCGGTTTCCCAGTCGGGTTCAATGGTTATGTTATCCGAAAGTGAAAAATCATAGGCCTTTCTCTCGTCTTCCGGCGTTATACTTTTCAGTACTTCAAGCTTAGCGCCGGCGTCGCCCGCGAAAGCGCCGAGGGCGGCAGCCATTTTCAGGCCAAATACGCTTGTACCCGGTATGCCCACGTCATCGTTTTTCGCACACATATCCTTATCGGCCCTAATAATAATTTTTATCGGAGTTCCGCCCACCGCATCCCTTGCCTCGGCGGCGACGTAAGAAATACCAATAGGTCCTGTACATCCCAATGCCGGTTTAACTTCAGCTTGCAAGATTTCGCTCAACTCTTCAAAATTACTTTTCATGCTGTACCTCCCAAATTATTATCATTTATCCTATTATCCTATATTTCTTTTGATGATTACAATATGTAGGATATTGCTACATTAAGAATAACATATATATTTTGTATGTCAATAATTAATATAATATTCTATAAATTTCCTGTTATTTAATTGTTCAGCGGAGCTCATAGTACTATTCAATTAACCTAATGATAAAAAGCGGCATTCCATCTCGAAATCACCAACATGGCGCACTCGTCGTAAGAATAAATTAAGATGCTAAACAGTCTTGTCTATTATACTGTTATCCCATTAAAGGGTGGATAAGATTTGCGAGGGAATTTTTTGTCCTGCAAGGCCGAGGAGGAGAGCGAGCTGACGCCCGCCGACGACGAGAACGTGGCAGGACGGAAAATTAACCGCAAAGATATCTGCTTTTTAGTGGGATAACAGTATAAAATAAAAGGGGCTGCCGGCAGCCCCAAAAACAGGCGAGAAGGTCGGATCTAAGACAAAAATCCACAAACTATGAGACAATAGTTTGTGGATTTTACATTCTCAATTTTTATACTGAAATCCGCTTTATCAGTTCAGTGTTTGTAGCCTTTAGCAGCTAAGATTGGCTTTCCTTCCACCTTGCAAGCTGCTGGGCCAGCGCGGAATTTGCGCTGCCGGTGTCCTTTTGGCTGTCTAAATATTTTCTGATTTCGGTTTTGTTCGCGCCCGCTTCGCCCCTGCGTTTTTCAAAGTCGGATAATTTTTCCCTGTAGCCGCAGATGCAGACAAACATTTTATTGTCGCCGTCGCCGCGCATCTCGAGCTTCTTGTGACAGTTGGGGCAGCGCGCGTTCGTCTCATAGGAAACGCTTTTGCGGTAGCCGCACGCCCGGTCGGGACAGACGAGCATCTTCCCCTTTTTGCCCTTGACGTCCAGCAGGAATTTTCCGCAGTCCGGGCATTTTTCGCGGGTGACATTGTCGTGAACAAATTTCAGTTCACTGGCTTTCACGGTGGAAACAAGCTTTGACGCGTATTTGCGCATGTCGTCTATAAACGCCTGATCGCGGGCCTTTCCCTTGCTGATCAGCGACAGGGTCTGCTCCCATCTCGCCGTGAGCTCGGCCGACCGCAGCTCCGCGGGCACGATACCGATCAGCTGGATTCCCTTTGACGTAGGGACAAGCTCCTTGCCCCTCCGCTCCGCGTAGAAGCTGGAGAAAAGCTTTTCAATAATATCCGCGCGCGTGGCCGGCGTCCCTAGTCCGCTTGTGGTCTCGAGCACCTCCCGCAGCGCTTTGTTTTCCATGTGCCGGGCGGGATTTTCCATAGCGGTGAGAAGAGTTGCCTCATTATACCTGGCCGGCGGCTTCGTTTTGCCGGCCACGGCCTTTGCCGTGACTATTTTAACGCGGTCGCCCTGCTTAACGGGCGGGAGCGACTGCTCGCGCTCATATTCCTCTCCGTCGTCATCAGAGCCGAGTAAATTCCCGTAGGCGGCCTTCCACCCCGGATTTTTGACGATCTTGCCCCTTGCGAAAAACTCCTGTTTGTTCACCGTGAGCTTTAATTTTGTCTCTTCGTATTCAAACCCCGGAGAGAGCACCGCGATAAAACGGCGGGCTACCAGATCAAAGATGTTTCGCTCCTCCGGGGAGAGCTGCATCAGATTGATCTGCTCGTCGGTGGGGATAATCGCGTGGTGATCCGTCACCTTCGCGTTATTGACAATGTACTTTGTTGAGAGCGGACGTTTTCGGATAAGCTCAAGAGCCAGCTCCTTATAACTTCCGACGGCGATGCTCCGCAGCCTTTCCACAAGAGTTGCCGCCACGTCGTCCGTTATATAGCGGGAGTCTGTGCGCGGGTAGGTCAGGGCTTTATGTATTTCGTACAGGCTCTGCATAAACGAGAGCGTCTGCTTTGCCGTATAGGCGTATTTCTTGTTGGCGTCTCGCTGCAGCTCTGTTAAATCATAGGCCGCCGGCGGCGCCTTATGCTTATATTCGCGTGTGACCGCCGTCAAAACGCCGACGCCGCCGGATACGGAGGCAACGATCGCGTCCGCCTTTGCCTTGTCAAAAATCATGGACTGGCCTTTCGCGTCACGCCATGCAGCGGTATATCCGCCGGTACTTATCTGTACGGTCCAATAGTCTTTGGGCACAAAGCTTTTTATCTCCTGCTCACGCGCAACCAAAAGAGCGAGCGTCGGCGTCTGTACCCGCCCGGCGGATAGCTGCGCGTTATACTTGCAGGTCAAAGCGCGCGTCACGTTGAGGCCCACAAGCCAGTCCGCCTCCGCTCTCGCCTGAGCGCTCTTATACAGATTATCATATTCGGCAGAGGGCCTGAGGTTTATAAACCCCTCTTTGATCGCCTTGTCGGTCTGCGACGAAATCCACAGACGTTTGGCGGGCTTATTGAACCCCGCTTTCTGCATGATCCAGCGCGCGACAAGCTCCCCCTCCCTTCCGGAATCGGTGGCGATTACGAGGTCCGAGATGTCCCCTCTTTTCATAAGAGCCTGCACAACCTTAAACTGCCTGGCGGTCTCTTTCATGACGACCAGCTTCATCCTGTCCGGCAGCATCGGCAGATCGTCCATATTCCACGATTTATATTTTTCGTTATAGGCCTCCGGCTCCGCCAGCGTTACAAGATGCCCCAAAGCCCAGGTAACGATGTACCTGTCCCCCGAAATACAGCCGTCGCCCTTTTGATAACAGCTTAAGACCTTGGCAATGTCGCGCCCCACTGACGGTTTTTCTGTCAAAACCAGTGTTTTAGCCATCGTTTACTCTCCTTTTCTCTGCCGGAACTTTAAGCATAACATGTCAAAATAAGCCCGTTTTCGACGGGCGCGTTATGCCTGGTAACTAATCCTCTAAAATTTCCTGTACTCTTCCCACCATGTTGCCCTCTTCCAGCATAACCTTGATACCATGCGGATGGCTGGGGCTGTTTGTGAGGATACGTTTCACACGCCCCCGGGTCAGAGCCCCGGTGGGTTGATCTTTTTTGAGTACAATATCAACAAGCGCGCCTATTTTGATATTCGATCTTATCTTTCCGTTCATCAAGCTGTCTCCTTCAGGCGAGAGGAGCCGAACCCAGTCCGGGTTATGCCAGCCTTGCCTTATCTGAATTCACGCTGAATCTCCATGATTTCAGCGTCGGTATTATTCTCAATAAAAAAGAGTATTGCGTCGACCATGCTGTCCGCGAGCGCCCCCGTGCCGGAGACACACGCAAAGCCCAGTATGATTGTCTGATGGGTGTCCTGCTCATCTGTTTCGGCAATAGACACATTGAACTTATTCCGTGTTTTAGCGATAAGGCTTTTAACCACCATGCGCTTCTCTTTTAGCGAATGAACCCATGGCGCGTAAAGTTTAATTGTCGCCGCTTCAATGATCATGGTTTATCCCCGACTCTTTATATATCAATATCATATTCTATTTTTTGGGAAGCTTTTTTTCCTTGGTTTTCTTTACGTCGGCTTTTGGACCGGAGGCAGCAGGCTTGGCCGGTTTTTTCTTTTTTAATTTATCAGGGTTTTTAAATGACACCGTTTTCAGCACCTTTCTATTCATTCTTTGATCAGCCGCTTTGGGTCACCGGGCCTGCTGTTTCCACATTGTTTCAATGCCTTCATCCGTAATTTTAACGGCGCCCTCTTTCAGCAGCCGCCCGACAGCTCTTTTAAAGGCGCCTTTGCTCATGCCCATTTCGGCTTTAATCAGTTCGGGAGAACTGCTGTCATTGAGCTTCAGCTTTCCGTGGCCTGATTTCAGCGCATCCATAATTTTTTTTGAGTCGCCCTCAATTTCTTTGTAGGACGGCTCTCTAAGGCTCAATTCCAGCTTGCCGTCCTGCCGTATCTTTTTAATTCTCGCATGGACCGTGTCGCCTTCGGCAATATTGCCATACATCTCTTTGCTATAGATCAGGCCGTGATATTTATTGTCCACAGCCACAAAACAGCCCCACTCTTTGTTTATGTTATAAACAGTTCCCTGCACTCTGTCTTTTTCTTTATAGGGCGACTGGCTGCTCAGCAAAGGATATATTTTCATCGTCGCGCACAGCCTGCCGCTGTTATCGACATAGAGCGCAACAAGATATTTTCCGTCGCTTTTTATTTCAGCTGTTTGCTCCTTAAAAGGCAAAAGCAAGTCCTTTTCGAGGCCCCAGTCTAAAAAGGCGCCTATATTTGTAATCTCCGCAACGTTTAAAACGGCCGTCTCGCCAAGCTGAAGCCTGGGCTTTTTAACCGTTGCGGCCAGTTTATCCTCAGAATTCTTATAGACGAACACCTCGATTTCATCGCCGACTTGAATTTTTTCCGGCATCTCGGTTTTGGATAAAAATATATCATCCCCGCCGTTTTCGTTTTTTGAGTTCAGATATGCGCCAAACTGATTTACGCTGACAACTTCAAGCTTCTGCGTTTTTCCTAATTCTATCATCATGTTCCTCTGTTATTTTTATATCGTCTTAATTTCAAGACATTTCATCAATGACTATATTTTTCTTCGAAAATCTTTTAATTATGTCATACGACTATTTGATTGAGATGATGAAAATAAAAAGTGAGGGTATTTTGCCCTCCCAGGCGGAAGGTGACGCTGACTGCCTCCCGTCTGGGAGGATAATGCCGCCGGGCGGAAAATACACCACATTTTATCATCAGGTTAATCGAATAGCAGTATCAGCATATCACAGCAATTGACAAACATCAAATTAACGTCAAACTTTAAGTTAAAAAATGCTCACGATAAGTAAACAAAATAGAAAAAGCACCTCAATCAAGTGACTTGAGGCGCTTTAGTACCAGACACAGAATTTAACCGGCGATTTGTAATTCTGCCTGGCGTAAAATTTACAATCCGCAAAACTG
>JBFWIW010000011.1:2807-44898 GCA_050253535.1 Oscillospiraceae bacterium | reverse complement strand
CACGATAAGTAAACAAAATAGAAAAAGCACCTCAATCAAGTGACTTGAGGCGCTTTAGTACCAGACACAGAATTTAACCGGCGATTTGTAATTCTGCCTGGCGTAAAATTTACAATCCGCAAAACTGCGGTTAACAGTCCCGCTGTAATAAAAACCGGTTAAATTTAAAAGTCCTTTTTTTTCTTCTTAATGAGCTCAGGCTGAACGACGATCGTTTTTATCGCGGCTGAGGAAACAGAACCGGCGCTGTCTGTTTTCTTCTTTTTCTTTGTTTCCTTTTTAATACTTTTATCACCCATAATAATTATCTCCTTATCTTTCGGAACCTGTTATAGTTCATTGCATATATTATCAATTATTCATTCATTTTTCAACTCCTGTTGAGAAAACTTCGAAAATAGTTACGGCGACTTATTCGGGACAGACTTTGGATAAAATATATGCAGCTGTGACCGATAAAAGGGATGTGCCCTAGGTGAAAGTTATGACTTGCCTGAAGATGGCCCTGCAAAAATCACCTTGCCCCTGCCTGCGCTTCCCTATAGCTTTAACTTGATAAATAATTTTAAATTTGTTTTCATTTACATTTTCAAAAAAACAGTTTATCTTGATACAATAAGCGGCATTTTCTAACAGCGGCAGAGCAGGCTGCTTCTTCGGCGGTAAAATAATGCCTGTCTGTTTGGGAGGTTCCGATGTTAAAAGTCTGGTATATCAGCGCGGCACTGCTTGGCATGGTCATGCACTCTTTCGGCCTGGTAATGCAAAAAAAAGGCATGGATCATCTGGACTTCAAACGTCTTAAGGATTTCAAAGTCAGTCATGATTTTATTATTTGGTTTATTGGCATTCTGCTCGCATATGTGATCTCTGTGCTGCCGACGGGAATCGCGTCCAAAGGTCTGTCGCCTCAGGTTGTCTCATCAATTTCAGGGCTCAGTATTGTGCTGGTGGTTATCCTATCGCACTTTTTCCTGAAAGAGCGGGTCTTTCTCTTGGATGTTATTCTTTCCGTTGTGATTATCCTCAGCATATCCGGTATCAGCATTATAAAAGACGATACGCCCTATACATCCATGAATATAAAAGCCCTGTACGCCATGATATTCGCCCCGTTTTTGCTTTTGCTGCCGTTGTTAAACAAAAAGGCCGGCAATAAATTGAAAACTTTTGAATTTGCCGCTTTTTCCGGACTTACAAGCGGACTCTGCTTCGTCCTTTTAAATATAGCCGTTAAGGAGTCGGGCGGCTCATTCTCGGGACTTTTCAGTACGGTTTACCCATATGAATATACGGCGGTAGGTTTCTTTTCAACCATTTCAATGCAGGCTGCTTACAGATATGGCAAAATCATAAATATCGCTCCTCTGCAAATCTCTCTGGGCGTTATTTACCCTTTGATCTGTTCTTACTTCATCTTTCAAAAGAGTATATCGGCGGCCCAGGATTTGCTCATTGTGGTAATAGCAATCTGCTGCGCCGTAATACAGAAAAAACATTGACCGCAGATTTTTTTCATAATAAAATTCATCTTGAATTAGTACCGCCCATTGGACCTTTCGCCAAGCCCGTTGAAAGCCCTTGGTTTTCAACGGGCTTTTTATTTCCCAAGATCGCGTTATGCCCTGATTTTTTAATTTATTGTTTAACTATTTGCGAAAGATCTGTGTTATGATAAGATTAATTTTGGTACGCGCTGCCCACTTCGTGTATTAAAAGTTAAACTTTAATTATAGATATGGTTTTAACCGTCCGTCTATACAGGTTTTGTCCCCGAAAGACGGGCGAGTTAATGATATTTCAATAACATTTAAGTTAACGAGGAGGCGTCAAATTGAAGACAGAGAGCCATGGGCTTTTAGGGAGATACCTTATTGACAGCTTGCGGGGTTTATCCGCACATAGATATGAAATGGCATTTTTGTTCGGCTGCATTGAACCCGATTATAATATTCTTTCCTATCTGAAGGGTTCGCTGAAAATTCAGCTCTTAAAAGGCCACAACTTCAAAAATTCAGAACAACACATGCGCCGTATGATAGAAAAGCTGCAGCAGCGCAGCCGCTGGAGAATGCGGGAGTACTATTGCCTTGGAAAGCTGATCCATTACGTATCAGACGCTTTTACGTATCCGCATAACGAAAATTTTGTTAATGGCATCATGGAACACCGGCATTATGAAGGAAGATTGAATTACTGCTTTAAAAATTACATTGCTTTGCAGCAAATACAGGTAGAAAACGCGTATAAATCTGTTATTGATGCCGTCGGTTCACTGCACCGGCAATACATCATAGCATCGGCGGGTATACAAAACGATGTGCGCTATATCTTGGAGACGGCCGATACGGTATTTAACATGCTTATACCGGAAGCGGCTGCTGTCACAGAACAACCACTGAAAGGTATTGTATGAAAATACTTATAACCACCGATTGGTATTCTCCTGTCATAAACGGCGTCGTGACCTCCGTATCTAACCTTAGAAAAGAGCTGCTGCTCCTCGGGCACGATGTAAGAGTGCTGACTCTCTCTCGGACGACGCATTCCTTCACAAAGGACGGCGTTGCCTATATCGGCTCCATCGGAGCGGGCAAAATTTATCCCGGCGCAAGACTGAAAACATCGTTTACAAACAGCTATGTACAGGAAATCACCCGGTGGAAGCCGGATATCATTCATTCCCAATGTGAATTCAGCACCTTTTTCATCGCCAGGAGAATCGCAAAAAAGCTGGATATCCCCATCGTCCACACTTACCACACGGTCTATGAGGATTATACACATTATTTCTCACCCAATCAGAAGTGGGGACGCCACATGGCCGAGTCCTATTCCAGATGGGTTTTAAAACAGACCGCCTGCGTGATCGCCCCCACCGATAAAGTCCGAACCATTCTGTCGGAATACGGCGTCGGCCGGGATATCCGGGTTATCCCGACCGGTATTGATCTGAGAAAGTTCACCATGGAAACAGACCCTGAAAAGCTTCTTGACTTGAAGCGCGGACTGGGTATCCCCGCAGAGAACCGCGTTTTGATCTATGTGGGCCGGTTGGCCAAGGAAAAAAATCTGGAAGAAATTCTGACACTTCACGCGAAGATGCGGCAGGAAAATGTAACGCTCCTTATAGTCGGTGACGGCCCGCACCGCTCGTCACTCGAGCATACGTCCGAGCAGCTGGGCATTGGATCAAAAGTGGTGTTTACCGGCATGATCCCGCCGGACAGCGTTGCCGATTACTACCGCCTGGGCGATTTGTTCGTCAGCGCATCCGGCAGCGAGACACAGGGGCTGACCTACATTGAGGCGCTGGCCTCCGGGATTCCGGCTCTGTGCCGAAAGGATCCCTGTCTGGACAACGTGATTGTGAACGGTAAAAACGGCTGGCAGTATGAAGATGAATCGGATTACTTTGAAAAACTCGCCTTATATCTAAGCAGCAGCGACGTGCGCGCCTCAATGTCGTATTATGCGGCGCAGATGTCCGACCAGCAGTATTCCGCGGCAGCTTTTGCAAAGAAAGCGGAAAGTACATACAATGATATGCTTGAAATTGCGGCAGGCCCTCCCGCGGCATGCCGCCTGAATTCAGTGAATGCGGCACAGTGACGAACGTCAGGAACCTAAATTGCCGCATTTTAAAAGAGAAACACAGTGGAACGTAACAAAAAAGGCCAAGGCAATATAGCGGGAGGCTGGTTACGACAGTATAACACGGCAAGAGCCTCCGGCGCTTTGCCTGCATCGGAGAACAGCAATGTACGAATACACCTTAAAGCGCTCCAACCGAAAAACACTGGGGCTTGAGATCACGCGGGAGCTTAATGTCCTTGTCCGAGCGCCCACGCGTCTTAACAAACGCGATATCGACCGCTTCGTGGAAAGGCACACAGATTGGATAGCCGCACATCTCGAAAGTCAGCGACGGCGCGCGGAGGCAGACCCGCCGGCCGAGCTGACAAAATCGGAAATCGAAACCCTTAAGCAAAAGGCCCGGGACTATCTGCCCGGCAGGGTGGCGTATTACAGTAAGCTCATGGGGCTTGAGCCCGCCGGAATCAAAATCACCTCCGCGAAGACCCGCTACGGAAGCTGCAGCGGCAAAAACAGCCTGTGCTTCTCCTGCCGCCTGATGCTCCGCCCGATACCGGCGGTTGATCTTGTTGTCGTACATGAGCTGGCGCACATCCGGCACAAAAACCACGGGCGCAGCTTCTATGCCTGTATTGCCGCCGTTCTGCCCGACTACAAAGCACGGCAAAAGCTGCTCAGGGGGATCGTATGAGGATACTGATAGACGCCGACGGCTGTCCCGTTGTGGATATCGCGGTGCATCTGGCAAAGGAACATAAAATTGAATGTCTCATCCTCTGCGACACGTCGCATGTTTTCCAAAAGCCGGGCGCTAAGACGCTGACGTTCTCCAAGGGCGCGGACAGCGTGGATTTTGCGCTGGTCAATCTGGTGAATCCCGGTGATATTGTGGTAACGCAGGATTACGGCCTTGCCGCCATGTGCCTCGCGCGCAGAGCCGTGCCGGTCAGTCAGGACGGCATGGTGTACTCTGACGGGAACATCGGTGCCCTGCTGTTGTCACGCCACACAGCCAGAAAGATACGCAGCGCCGGCGGCAGGCTGAAAGGCCCCGCCAAGCGGACAAAGGCACAGGATAAAACCTTTGAGGACAGGCTGCGGGAACTGCTGACATCTTAATACTGCACTTTTCAGCACCGTCTGCCGGGGGACCGCAGCTTACCAATAACATTGACGGCATCTGGTTAAAGGGTTAATCCCTCCTGGACCGACCCTTTAACCAGTATCATAACGAAATATTAAGAGGCAAAAAATGTTTGATGAACTGACGCAAGTTGATATAAATAAAATGCAGGAAGAAATCGACTACCGGGTCAAGGTCCTGCGTCCGCAGTGTCTTGAGGACGTAAAGACAGCCAGGGAATTTGGCGATCTGAGCGAAAATTTTGAATACAAGGCGGCAAAGCGTGAAAAAAACAGAAATGACAGCCGTATCAGATATCTGGAGAAAATGATAAAAACGGCTAAGGTCATATCCGGAGAGTCAAAGACCGGCGAAATCGGCTTATTCGATTTCGTTGAAATATACTTTGAAGAAGATGACGAAACGCAGAAAATCCAAATTGTTACCACATTGCGGCAAAACGCATTGAAAGGACTGATCAGCAAGGAATCTCCGGTAGGTAAGGCGCTTTTGGGCCGTAAGGCCGGAGACAGGGTTTGCGTTACAGTAAACCCGGATTACAGCTACTATATAATCATTCGCTCGGTTGAAAAAGGGCAGGACGATGAATCGCTGCCAATAAGCGCCTTCTGATTGTGTACAGCAGATTTATATACAGGCAAATAGTCGGAACGCCATGTTATAATATTTTGTTCTAAAAAATGTATTGGTGTGATGATAATGAATACTAACAAGTCAATAAAATCCGAAATTATCAAAAAGTATTTTAAGATTGTGTTTATTTTAATAATAATATTTTTTATTGACTACATTGTCTATTTAACAGGGGGCACACAATCTGCATTTACCCATCTCATGTACATTCCAATCATTATTTCTGCATTTTACTTTGATATCACGGGCGCTTTGGCGGCTGCCGTATTAGGGGGAATCGCTCTTAAAATTGTACCTCTTAATGTGGCTGATGGAACGGTTCAGGTATCCTACAGCTGGTTGTTCAGAACAGTTATGTTTATTATTGTCGGGGCAGTAACCGCTTTATTGTTTCGCCGGGTCAAAACCTTTAAAAAAGCTGAGATTGAAAGATTCTATCAGAATGTCGTTACCGGCCTGCCAAATGTAAACAGATTAAAAAATGATATAAATGGATTAATTAATAAACATATTGATTTTTCATTGATTGCATTTAAAGTTGTCAACATAGACGAAATCAATGGATATTTAGGTTATGACATCGGAAAAAAATCCATGCTGAGAGCCGCGGAAATATTGAAAAATCAAAGCTGCATCCGAAATGTTTATGCTGAATATACCAATGAATTCGCTGTCATACTGCCAAACTGCAGCTTAAAAGATGCCCGGTTAAAAGGGCTGAAATCTATGAACATATTGAAAGAACCGATAATTATCGACGGCTTTTCTATCGAACTTATTATAAAAGTCGGAGTGGTTAATTACCCGCTGCATTCGCAGGACGCAAATGATTTAATACAAAAAATATATATCGTATTGGATCATGTGCCCGGCGAAGACGGAATATCTATTTACAATACTTCCATAGAACAAAAAAGCAGAGAACGATTTGAAATAATAACATCTCTTATTAATGCAATTAATAACAACGAATTTCATATCGTTTATCAGCCCAAAATCAGTATAGAAACGAACAGCGTAATTGGCCTTGAAGCACTAATAAGATGGAATAACAGGATTATTGGGCAAAAAAGCCCTGAGGAATTTATAAAAATAGCGGAGGATATAGGATTTATAAATGAAATAACCAAATGGGTAATAAAAAATACAATTGATCAAATTAAAATATGGCAGACTGAAGGCTTGTTTATAAAAGTTGCATTCAATATCTCATCAAAGGATTTGAATAATTCGATGGTTGAATATATGAAAAACTGCATTATAGACAGCGAAATAGAACCGATCATGCTTGAGATCGAGTTAACGGAAAGAAGTATTGTTAAAAACGAAAAAATGGCCAAATATCTGTTATACAGCATCAAAGACCTGGGAATACAAATTTCGCTGGATGATTTTGGGACTGGCTATAATTCGCTGATAGGTTTTATAAATCTGCCAATAGATAACATAAAAATCGATAAACTGTTTATTGATAATATAAACGATCATGACAGCAGCAAATTAATTGAAACAATTATCAGCTTTGCACACAATACAGGGAAAAAAGTGGTGGCGGAAGGCGTCGAGAACGAAAAACAACTGGAAGTACTCAAGAGCATGGGTTGTGATTATATTCAGGGATATTACTTCAGCAAACCGGTGCCGCCTGAAGAAATAAAGAAATTTATTTTAAGTTTTCCAAATGACCCGGCATGAATTGAAACGAGCTTTCCGTTAAGAGATTACCCGGATTGTGACATCGGTGCTAAAAGCCGGCATACGTCGGGCGCAAAGTCCGTTATTTCGTACATACATCAGTTTACACTTATAAACGTAATCCAAATTTATTGGGGGAATATCATATGCCTGATGATTTCGGTTTTTACGGCAAGGGGACTGAATGAGAGCAAAAAAGGCGGCGGCGGGCGGAAGCCGCCTTCCGGGAGCGGGTGCCTCGCGTCAATCGCCACGGCTCTGGCCTTTGCGGCAATCGTCGTCGTATTATTAATATAGGACGATCTAAAATACGAAAGGCCCTTGAAATCAAGGGCCTTTCGTATTTTTACCGGGTAATAATGTTTCTGCCGACCGATATGTTTTTATTTACTTGAATAATTCAGCATCTTAGATTAGAGTGTATTAAAATAGAATTTTTATGGAGTTCGGGAGGGGGGGCGTGATGATTAAGTCTTATCGGTTTCAAAATAAAGGCTTTACCTTAATTGAACTGATCCTTGTAGTTGCTATTTTAGGCATATTAATCGCGCTATCCATCCCTGTGTTCACAAACAATATTGAGAAGGCCAGAACCGCTGCCGACGCGGCGACGCTCAGAACACTCAATTACGCCACAAGAGTGTTTGAAGCCGGGGGCCCGTCGCCAAACCCGTTTGAGACAGCCTATACCGGAGACGATGCGCTTATGCAAACGCTCGTCGACAGCGGCTTCATCGCAGATAAAGTTGAGCCTCAGCAAAAAGACGCCGCATTCAGCTGGAATTTTGATAATAAAATATGGATTTTGTCAACAACGCACGTATTGACCTTCGAAGAGATTCTAATGGGTTCCGGCGGGCAAACCGGGTATATCAAAGGCAGCTATACCTTTAGCGCTAAAGATATCATTATCCCCAAGACATTAGACGGCGTAACCGTTACCCACATTTATCAGGACGTATTTAACGGGGATGGCCTCGCGTCGGTAACATTTCCGAGTGACAGCGGCGTTATAAGAATCCACGCCAGAGCATTTATGAATAATGACCTGACGGAAATCGTTTTGCCCAACAGCCTCCTGAATCTCGATTACGGCGCGTTCCTTAATAATAGCATTGTCAAAATCACGATAGGCGCAAATGTAGTTTTAGAGGGCAATGTATTCCGGAATAATAATAATTTCAGAGATGCATATTATTCTCAGGGTGCCGGTACATACAAATACATAAACGGCAACTGGGTAAAACAGTGATTTTTCTCAAATTAATCATTTCTATATGCTATATCCAAAATTCTCTATGTTTTCATTGACCATTTCCGACTCATGGCCTATATCATTTCGATATTATTTCTAAGCTGCGATTAAACTGTCGGCCTTTTCGTAATCTTTTCTGCGCACATAAATGTAATTTATGTGCGCAAAATTTTCGCTTCCTATGTAACTGCCATAGTTCCCCATATCGACTTTGTAATCAATCCCGTTGGCTTCCAGCAGGGACCTTATCTTTGATTGCTGCTCCAAAGAATTTGTAATCATCAACTCTTTGCGGTTAAAAATAGTTATCACGTATTATCACTTCAATTTGTAAACTTAATCATGTATTAAGGTAATCTGCATGTCATTATAAATGAGGATAATCGTCTCCTGACCATCATTTTTTAAAGATTTCCCATCAGACGTGGCATATACAGTATAAGCGTGTGTTTTGAAATCATAGTCAACGTCCGTTATATTATAGACTATATAATAACGGGAAAATAAATAATTATATGCAAATTTTGTTACACTCCTTCGCTCAATCGGAGAACCGGAAAAAATACGTACGGCAATTACTATGCCTGATACCAATACGATCGTTACAATAAAAAGCCATAGCGTATTTTTTGTTTACTTTTTGTCATACCCTGACCGCTGTTCTGATTATTAAAAAGCCGGAATGCTTTATCTGGAATATTATATCATTGATTTGAGATAATACCATACAAAAAGCCAGGGCCCGGGCATAATGCCCGGGCCCTGATTACATTTTTTTCAGTTCTGTGCTGTGCCTTTGCCGGTTCAGATGCCGCAGCCTAAGCCGCCGCGGCCGGAGCCGCCGTTTCCGCCCATTCCGCCGAACCTTGTGCCCGTTCCGGAGCCAAGACCGCCGGTGCCGGTGCCGTCGCAGTCTGCCTGACCGTTCATACCGAACCCTGTGCCCAGTCCGGCCCCAATGCCGCCGGTACCGCTGCCGTCACAGTTCGCCTGATTCCCGTTCATACCGAACCCTGCGCCCAGTCCGGCCCCAATGCCGCCGGTGCCGCTGCCGTCACAGTTTGCCTGATTCTCTTCCATTGCGGTGATGATCGCGTCCGCTCTCTCCTGAGTCATGGTACCGTCCGCGACTCTCTCTTCGAGGATAGCCTCTTTACTCTCCAGCATCTGATCTTCGAACTCGTCCAATACGCCCGCTTCGTCGGCTATGGTGCCATAGGTTTTGCCGGTATCGGCTCTTTCAGCGATGACATCTTCCGCTGTTTTCCCTGTGAGTCCGGCTACGATATCCGCCGGGGTGCTGTAGCCCGATGCGGCCAGCGCGGTGACTGAGGTTGCGCCGATAACCAATACGATGGCGCCAACTGCTGCGATTTTCCCAAATTTTTTCATTTTATATTTTCTCCTTTATAATATTTTTTGATTTGCTCGGTCTATGGCTTTATTCTGCCAGTTAATTTTGTCGAAAGTGTGTTTTTCTTTTGTGCTTTTTGCGCTTTTTATACTGCCGGTACCGTATGGCCTTCAAGGTAATCGCTCTGCGCCTGCGTCATACCGCCCTTCTCCTTTAATATCTGCGCCGCCGTCTCGGAGAGGTAGGTCTCCTCTGTCGGCGTATACGGGAGGCCGAGATAGTATGCCGTAAACAATCTCACCGAGCCTGTGCCGATCTCATACGCCGATTCTTCGGAAATGGTCTCAAGGTCCTTGCACTTAAAGGCGGCGGCCTCCCCCTCGGATATGCCGAAGGCGGCGGCAAGGTCCTCAAGCTGGATTCCATAGAGACTGCTGATCTCCGAGAATGTATAGGAGCCTCGGATGTCCGCCGGATCATATGACTGCGAATACTGCACATCATCGAGCTTTGATGGTACTTTCGTCGATTTAGTACTCCAGAGGCCGGTGACGGATGTGACGAAGATGCCTGCGATGAATATTCCCAAAACGATGATAATCGCATAGATCGGCTTAATCCTCACGGCCGGTGCCCCCCTTCTTAACCGATATGGTGACCGTGTCCTTAACCGGGCAGGACACCTCGCTTGTGCATTTGTGGCAGCTGATGCACTGGTGGTCTCTGACGACTTCTTTGCCGGAAACCTCGATGTTCATCGGGCAGACCATATCGCACTTTTTGCAGCCGATGCAGGTATTTTTATTCCGTCTGATTTTGAAGATACGCACCTTGTTGAACAGGCCCAGAAGCGCTCCGTACGGGCAGAGGTACTTGCACCACGGCCGCTCTATAAAAAGGGACAGGACAACGATCACCCCGAGTACGATATAGGCTGTCACGGCGACCTCGCCGGTAAAGAAATTGAAGAGCGCGTAATACGGGTCGACCGTCTGGAACACAAGCTTCGCGGCGACGGCGGTCTGGTACAGGACCATTGCGAGAACCGCATATCTGAGATATCTCAGGACCCGGTCGAGCTTGCGCGGCACAAAGCGGTTATACCTTTTCGTGAAGAGCTTTCTTCCCAGTTTTCCGATCCACTCCTGAAACGATCCGAACGGGCAGATATATCCGCAGAAGATCGCCCCGAAAAGAATTGCTGTGATAAAAGCCAGGATCATCAGAATGAACGAGGAACTGTGTATCTTCTGAATGAAGTCCCCTGTCGCCGCGAATTCATATACTGTGGCGACTCCGCCGAACGGACATATCGCGTGCAGCGACGCGTCCGAAGCCAGCGGAATCAAAATCCCATTATCCGCGAGATACTTGCTTACCGCGATAAAAAGCACAAGCCCGAAAACGAATATCTGAACGATAAGTCTGATTGCGCCGGATTTTTTCTTTTTATTTTCCATGTATTTGTGCCCTCCCTCCATTTGTCCTGAGTTTAACTGTAAAAAATGGCGGAAGTGTGTTTTTTATTCTCCGAATCCGTGTTATTCAAACGCTGAAAAAACACACTTTTGCCACTAATTTATTTTAAGATATGCTATAATAAGAGCATAAAGGGGTGATCCTATGACGACTGTCCTTATCGCCGACGACAACAGGCAGATAACATCCATCCTAGAGGAATATGTAAAAAAAGAAGGGTACGCTCCCTACGTCGCGTTCGACGGGCGGGAGGCCCTCGACCTTTTTTCCAAGCTCCGGCCCGATGTCGTCCTGCTGGACGTTATGATGCCGAAAATCGACGGGTTTGAAGTCTGCCGCGAAATCCGCAAGACCTCCGACACGCCGGTCATTATGATCACCGCGCGGGGCGAGGATTTTGAGAAGATCATGGGCCTCGACATCGGCGCGGACGACTATATCATAAAGCCGTTTTCGCCCGCTGAGGTTATGGCCAGGATACGCGCCGTCCTGCGGCGGATAAAGTGCGAAGAGGCACAGAAGAAACAAGTGTTCGCGTTTAAAAGCCTTACGGTGGATCTGGACGAGTACATCGTCACCGTCGGCGGAAAAAAAGTCCTTCTTACAAAGAAGGAAATCGAAATTTTATGGACGCTTGCGACGAATAAAAACAAGGTGTTCTCCCGCGACAATCTGCTCAGCAGCCTGTGGGGCTACGACTATTTCGGCGATACCCGCACGGTTGACTCCCATATAAAACGTTTACGCGCGAAGCTGGACGAGCATGACCATGAAGGCTGGGAAATAAAGACCATCTGGGGCGTTGGATATAAATTTGAGGTGCTGGCGGATGAGAAGTAGGATTGCCCTCAAGCTGACTTTGTATTTTGCCGCCGCCCTCCTCCTGTTCTCCGCTGTTATCGGCACTGTTTTCATCACGCTTTTCCGGACCCAGACGATAAAAGCGCACAAAGACGACCTGGAAACGCGCGCTGTCTCGATTGCCGGGGCGATGTCGGAGTACATGGGGAGCACGGACTCCGGCGGTAAAGGCATGATGGGAAACGGCATGGGCGGCTACGGGGTCTATCTGCGGTTTATTGACGATATCGCGATGGCCGACGTCTGGATCGTAGACGAAGACCTCAATCTGATCACAAACAGCCAGATGTCCGGGCAGGAATACAATTACGCCGATCTGCCGGAGGACGCCGACAAGGTCGTAGAGGCGGCTTTCGGCGGAACCACAACCTTCAGCGAGGGCTTCAGCAGCCTCTTAAGCGCCCCTACGCTCACAGTGGGCACACCTATAACCGTTAACGGGCAGATTGTCGGCGCTGTCCTGCTCCACTCCCCCGTCGAAGGAATAGACGACGCGACGATGCGCGGAGTCTGGATACTTATGGTCAGTATCCTGACTTCGCTTATCCTGTCCGCAATTCTGTCCGCGTTTCTCGCGCTTAAATTCACAAAGCCCCTGAATAAAATGAAGGATTCGGCCCTCCTCTTAGCAGAGGGCGACTACACGGCCAAAACCGGCGTAACCCAAAAAGACGAAATCGGCGAGCTCGCTGGGACCATTGATGTTTTGAGCGAAAGGCTTCATTTCGCAAAGCTGGAAAGCGACAAACTGGAAAAGCTCCGCCGCGATTTCGTCGCCAACATATCCCACGAGCTCAAGACCCCCGTCACCGTCATACGCGGCTCTCTTGAGGCCCTGTGCGACGGCGTGGTGACGGAACCGGAGCAGGTAAAAAGCTATCACAGTCAGATGCTCCTCGAGAGCCTCTCCCTCCAGCGGCTGGTAAACGACCTTCTGGATCTGTCAAGACTGCAGAACGCCGATTTTAAAATCGAAATGCAGGACCTGAATCTCTGCGAGATATTGAGCGACGCCGCCAGAAGCGCCGGACATCTGGCCATGGCGAAGAACATAGAGATACGTCAGGCGTACGATACGCAGTCTTTCAAAGTGACCGGTGACTACGGACGGCTCCGCCAGATGTTTCTCATAGTTCTCGACAACGCCGTCAAATTCTCGCCGGAGGGCGGCGTTGTGAAAATCTCGCTGAAAAGCGGTATCGTCACCGTCAGCGACCGCGGTGTCGGGATATCCGAAGAGGATCTGCCCCACATCTTCGACCGCTTCTATAAAGAGCGCTCGGAAGAGAATAAGAGCGGCTCCGGGCTTGGCCTGGCAATAGCCCGTCAGATCGCCGAGCGGCACGGTGTCAGGATATCGGTCAGAAGCAGGCTGAATGAGGGCGCCGAGTTTAATTTTGAATTCTAATATTTCCGATAAAAAGCCCGCGCGCCGGACGGTATCCGGCGCGCGGGCTTTTTATCGGCTTCACACAGAAGGAATTCTGTAGGCATACTCCGTGGCGACCCCTGTCACGCTGTTATCCCCGCCGCCGAAAACCAGATTCATTTGTGTTCTTCTAATCCCATAGCAGTGCGCCAGCACAGCAGAACCCGCTCCGCCGTGGTGCCCCTCTGTATTAAACCGTCCCCTCTGTGTTCAGCGGCAAACCCTTATTGAGAGCGCGTGTGATTGTGTAAACAATATAATCCGCCCCCTCTTTTTTTATCGCATCATACAAAATTTGAACGCATTCAATAATTATCATTGACATGTAAATTTTTTCCAATTATAATTAAGAAAATTGTGAACAAGTTCAGTTTTGCTGTAAGCTGTTTTATTATTTATCGCCGCTCAAAGGAAAAGAGGTGATGTCTTTGAAAGTATTGTTTCATAGTTAAAAGTATGAAATGCTGTGCAAACAAACGGAAAGCGAAGAATATTCAAAATTAATTGGGGAGGTTTTGGAAAATGGATTATTTAAAATTCGCAAATAGCTGGATAATGTGGATTGCAGTTATTCCGGCAATAGCTTTAACAGTAGTCCAGGCAGTAGTCTTCACAAAGCGCGCCTTATCCGTCGGTAAAGAAATCGGTATTACCAAACAGGAATTTAAGAGAGCCGCTGTTGCTGCAACGACCGCGTCCATAGGTCCTGCCGTCGTTGTGGCTACGGGTTGTGTGGCTCTTATTGTTGCAATAGGCGGCCCGATGTCCTGGATGCGTCTGGCCTACATCGGCAGCGTTGCATATGAGCTCATTACCGCGCAGCTGGCCGCAACGACCGCGGGCGCTACCCTGGGCGGCGCAGGTATGAACATCAGCATTTTTTGCACCTGCCTCTGGGTTATGACCATCGCTTGCTTGGGATGGATCCTGGTCAGCGCTCTGTTTACCGACAAAATGGACAAGCTTACCGATTTCGTTTCCAAGGGCAATTCGGCTAAGATCGGTATTATCACCACCGGCGCGCTGCTCGGTGCCTACGGCTATTTGGCCACTAATCAGTGCCTGAGCAGCAAAAGCATCAGCGGCGCTTTCTTTGCTCTGCTTGTGGCGGCTGCAGTTCAGGCTTTCTTTATTCTTTTCGGGCGTAAGCGGGATGTGAAGTGGATGGCAGTCTGGGGCATGACTATCTCCATGTTCTCCGGCCTGCTTGCCGCGGCACTCTATATTTGATTTCCGCCTGCTTTGTATAGATTCGTGATTAAATTTTTGGAGGTGTAATATGGATAACAATGTTGAAGTTGCCAGCGTAAACGGTATAAACGATGGTGAATACAGCAAAATTTATAAAAGCAAATATGTACCTTTTATTGTAAAATGGGGCCGTCGGACCAATCTGCTGGGCGCGCTGCTTCTGTTTATCCCCTGCATTGTAGTCACAGCCCTGGGCTATCAGCCGCTTTGGGGCGCCGTCGGTCTCGCCCTGGTTATGCGCTTCTCCTCTCTGGGCCTTAATTACGTTATTGAACCTGTTTCCTATTATCCCGGATTGGGTTTGGCTGGTACATATATGGCTTTTCTGGACGGCAACATAAACAACATGCGCCTGCCATGTGCGATCGTGGCGCAGGATGCAGTCGGCGCGGAGAACGGTACACCAAAGGGCAACTGCATTGCCACAATCGGCGTTGCTGTTTCAGTGTTTGTAAACCTGATCGTTCTCTCTATAACTATTATTTTCGGTACAGCCATCATCAATGCCCTGTCGCCTGACGTCAAGAGTTCTCTGAACTATCTTTTGCCCGCTTTGTTTGGCTCACTGCTGGCGAGTATCACAATCAAGAAACCCATCTTGGCCTGCATCAGCCTGCCTCTGGCCCTATTCATGACCATCGGCAACAAGACGTTTAGCATGCTGAGCTTCCTGCCCACCATGACAAGGACTCCTGTTGTCATGCTGGTTTCAATATTCGGTTCCGTTGCGCTGGGTCTGATTTTTCTGCAGAAGAAAAATCAGGCGAAGTAAGGGGATATTAAACGGGTTGAAATTGACAGGTTTCAACTGTTTGCGGAGCTTCCCCGCTGCCCGGTCACCCGCAGCATTATCAAGGCTAAAAATTTAGAGGGAAAAATTACGGCTTATGATTACGATTGTAATTGAATAAAAGAAAGGTGATTTTTTGGAAATTCTTGATAAAATAAATCCTTATATCAACACACATATGAGCGAGTGGCTCGAAGAGCTGGGCGGACTTGTTCGCCAGAG
This sequence comes from Oscillospiraceae bacterium, assembly GCA_050253535.1. Taxonomy (GTDB): domain Bacteria; phylum Bacillota; class Clostridia; order Oscillospirales; family Oscillospiraceae; genus JBFWIW01. Next base: position 29,188 of record JBFWIW010000011.1, on the reverse strand, counting down.
AAGCGTCAGCGGTACCGGTGAAGGCGTGGAGGATTGCGCAAAGCTGTTTGTAAAGGTCTTCCGCGGCTCCGGCATGGAAGGACAAGTCCTCAGGCTGAACGACAAGGTGTTCCCCTTTGTAGTTGGCGAGGCTAAAGCGGAAGTTACCGATGCGCCGACGATTTTGGTCTACGGCCACTATGATGTTAAGCCGGAAGGCGATCTCAGCTTGTGGAAATCCGATCCTTTTGAGCCGGTTATTCGTGACGGAAGAATGTATGGCCGTGGCGTTTCCGACAACAAAAGCCAGATCTACATGTACATAAAAGCCATTCAGGTTTGCCGCGCAGTATTTGGCAAGCTGCCGTGCAACGTGAAGTTCATTTTTGAAGGCTCTGAAGAGATCGGAAGCACCGGTCTGCAGGAATTTCTCCGAAAGAACCGGGCGCTTCTTAAAGCGGACATCTGCCTTAACTCGGATGGCGCGATGCACGAATCCTGCCGTCCGACCCTCAAGCTCGGAACAAAGGGCATGTATGCGCCCGTCATGGAAATCACCTGCGCGAACCGCGACGTCCATTCGATGCACGGCCCCACCGTCCCGAACGCCGCATGGCGCATGGTCCAGATGCTCAATACGCTCCGTGATCCGGCAAGCGGCTTCATCATGATTGACGGCTTCTATGATGATGTCCTTGAACCGACTCCCGAAGAGCTGAACGCCCTTAATTCCATGCCCAATGACGGCGCCATCGCGCTGAAGGAACTTGGCTTGGATCATTTCGCGATGGGCCCCCACGGAGACGATTACAATTATAACTTCGTCTTCGAAAATTCCTGCAACATAAATTCGCTCGTTTCCGGTCATGTCGGCCCCGGCGATAACAACATCGTTCCTTACAAGGCACGTGTTCGTCTCGACTTCCGTCTTGTTCCGAATCAGACGCCTGAAGATATCCATAAAAAGATGAAAGCGCACTTAAAAAAACACGGTTTCGATGATGTTGTCTTTGTGGACGAGGGCATCATCGGATACCCGGTACGTATTCCGATGACCAACCCTTACGTGAAGGTCCTGATTTCTTCGCTGAGAGATGCTTTCAGCCAGGAACCCATCGTTTACCCAAACGGAGGCGGCTCCGGCCCGCTTAAAATGTTCATCGACAGTCTTGGGATGCCGATCGTTATTCTCCCGTTCTGCGCAGCCGACCAGCACGAACATGCGCCTAACGAGAACATGAAACTCATCGACCTTGAAAACGGCGTCCGTGCTGCAACCATTCTCCTGAAGCGCTTGGGAGAGCTTGAGAAATAGCCATCCGCGATGGACACCATAAACGGTTTAATGCGCGCCTGAGAAGGTGCACGTGACGGGCACGCTGATTTTTTGTAATGAGGTTGCCCCAAGAGGATACAGGAATGGGACGGTTCGTAACCACTTATTGCCTCCCCCCCGGAGACTTTTTCAGTGGTTTCTAACCGTCCCTTATGTCCGCTGTGGTCAGTCCTTGTAATTGATGTCAAAAAGTTTGTTCGTGATAAACAGGGTCAAAACATCCGTCTCGGCCGTTGCGCCGTGTTCCGCCACGATACCCTCGGGGAACCAGACAAACGAGCCGGGTCCGTAAACGCCCTCATGCGTCTTCAGGATTCCTTCCAATACGTACATTCCGTGCCCACAGTGGTGATCATGCCATTTCGTTATATAGCCCTTGGGATAAAAGCCTAGATTAACCCTCATGCCGGTCTCTTCATCCTGATGAAGAATTTTAATATAACAGCTCATGCCGGTCTTGGGGTTGGGGCGCTCCACCCAGCTCATTGCGTTTGCATCTGTCGAAAAAACCTTCAGGTCACCGTTGTCCGCCATTCCTACATCTCCTTTATAATTTCATTTCTATTTGTGACTTTATAAATTTATTATATCGGATTACGCGGGGAGGTGGTAACAGCTTTTTGTTGCAGGATTGAAATGAATTTTTTCTGTCTATTTGAGCTTCTCGTTCCATTCCAATATAAAATCAAGAAACAGCCGCCCGGTTTCCGATAGTATGCTGTCTTTTTTCCATATAAAGCAGAAAGACCAGATAAAATCCTTATCCTCAAACGGAATTGTCATTAAATTCGCATCAGTCATATCCTCCGTAATAAAATCAAGCGTGACCGAAGCACAGTCATTTGCTTTGCACAGCTTGTGACACAGGCTGAAGCCGCTCGTTTCAAACAATATATTCGGCGCTGCATGGTGCGCTCTGCATTTGTCTGTAAAGATCTGATTGATTTTAAACTTGCCGCTCTCGATAACCATGTTAAGAGAATTGATATCCTCATAGGAAATCTGCTTTTTATGGGCCAGCGGATGTTCTCTCCCGACCAGCAGCAGCGGGGTAAATGTTTTAAGCGCGATTTTCTCAAACTTTCTCCCGTCGACAGGCTCCACGGCGAGACCGATGTCGGCGTCCGTATTCTCCACCATCTGATCGATTATAACGTCCGGATATTCCTCATAGGAAAAATCGATCCGGGGATATTTTTTCTTAAACGCTATGATACATTGCGGGGAATAGTACCGTATGATGCCGTAGGCTGAAGCCAGATGGATTTTCCCGCGCTTCTCGCTTCGGTTTAATTCAAAATCCTTTTGGAGATTTTCAAGCTCTTTTATAAGTACGTCGGCCTTGCTTTTCAGAGCGATGCCGTCCTCCGTCAGTTCAATGCCCCGCGGAGTCCGGATGAGCAGCTTGGTGTTCAGCTCCCTTTCGAGATGCTGTATCGATTTTCCGAGTCCCTGAGGTGTGATAAATAATTTTCGGGCGGCCTCGGATATGCTGTTAAACTCACAGACCGTTTTGAAATTCAGCAGTTCTTTCGTATCCAACCTGACCGTCTCCTTTACGCGTGTGCTGCGGCGAACCGTGCGTTACCCCGGTCTGCCCTGTCCCGCCGCATTTATTATAGCATTAAATTCCCCGCAATTCACGTATTTGCAGAGCGCCGGCATAATTTCCGACCCGAGGCACTCGATATATAAACGCTGGAGACGACATGCCATGGGGACGGTTTGCCCCGCGGCTGCCCCATAACAAATCATCCCGTCATTATTTTAAAGTGACGGGATGATTTGTCAAACAGATAATCATTATCTGTTCTGTTTATTGAACTGATATTACTATTTGATTGAAAAAGCGAGGATGTTTTTTGTCCGGCAAGGCAGACGGCGACACCGGGCTGCCGCCCGCCTGGGAGAATAACGCCGCCGGGCGAAAAACAGACCGCTTTTTATCATCAGGTCAATCGAATAGCAGTATGAATTGTGTAGGAAGGGCCTCAACAGTTCCTTTTATTATAAAACGCCCGCAGCTGGCGTCAGCCCACGAGACGCCAGTGTTTGTCCGTCTTATTCAGAATCTCGCAGCCGGACGCCGTGACCAGCACCAGATCCTCCACACGGACGCCGAAGCGGCCGGGAAGGTATACGCCGGGTTCGACGGAGAATATCATACCCTCTTTGGCGATAATCTCACTCGTCGCGCTGACGTCCCCCTTCTCATGGTCGGTGAGGCCGATGAAGTGGCCGAGCCGGTGGTTGAAGAACTCGTCATACCCGGCGGCCTTTATCATGTCCCGCGCCGCCGCGTCCACTTCACATAGGCGGACACCCGGCTTTATCATGCTCTCCGCCTTCTCATTGGCCGAGCGCACCAAGTCGTGTATAGCCGCGTATTCCGGATCCGCGCTGCGGCAGAACCAGGTCCGCGTCATGTCAGAGCAGTAGCGCCGCCATACGCAGCCGGTGTCGATGAGGATGCACTCTCCCACCTTTAAAACGGTGCCGTCCGGCTCGTGGTGCGGGTCGGCGGCGTTAGCCCCGAAGGACACGATGGTGGTGAAGGACGGCCCATCGCAGCCCGCCTCCCGGTACATGCGCCCTATATATTCCGCGGCCTCCTTTTCCGTCATACCCTCCCGGATAAAGGTCATCGCCTTCTCAACAGCCTCGTCATTTATACGGGACGCTTTTCGCATGATCTCTATCTCGGCTTCGTCCTTGCAGGCGCGGACATCGTCCACGCAGTCGGAGCCGAGGAGGACCTCCATGCCCGGGCACTTTTCCATGAGCGGTATCAGAAAGCGGGCGGGCCAGTCCTTGTCTATGCCTAAGGGTAAAGACTTGTTCACATACCCTGACAGAAGCGCCACGGGGTCGTCGGTATCGGAGTACCATATCTCCTCATGGCCGGTCTCCGGTACGGTAAACATCCGGTTCAGGAACAGCTTGTGGCGTCCATCCGCTCCCAGGAGCAGGGTAAACATCCGCTCATAGGGTTCAGTCCACACGCCTGTGAGATACCATATGCCCTTTGGGTCCGAGACAAGAAACTGCCTGAGGCCGTGCTTATCCATCTCCGCAAGTACCTTTTTTATTCTCTCTTCGTACATTTTACTATTCATTTTATATATCCTCCATGCGCCCCGGCGCACAAATTGTTACCTGTGTACGGGTTTTACACATCGTTTTCGGCTGCCGCCGCAGCGGCGGGAATATGCACCGGTTTTGCCGCGAAATGAATTATTTTTGTTTTGCGACATAAGCCTCGCGCACAAGTTCCGCCGAGACAATGTTCTTCACTATCTTTACTCCGGTTTTGAGCTCTTCCACCGGCGCGTACTCATAGCGGCCGTGGGCGTTGTAGCCCGCCGAGGGGAGGTTCGGGCACAGAAGGCCCTTATACGTCAGCATGCAGCCGTCAGTTCCGCCGCGTATAGGCGAATGGGTGGGGCGCGCGACACCGGCCCTCTTCATGGCCGCCTCCGCCAGATTAACGATCTGCATGTGGTCTTTGAGTACCTCGTACATGTTATAGTACTGGTCCTTCATGTCCACATTTATAGTGCCGGGGCCGTAACTGCGGTTTATCATTTCGGCGGCCTTTGTCATCATGGCTTTGCGCTCATTAAAGCGCGTCATATCGTGGTCGCGGACGATATATACCATCTCAGCCTTCTCCGCCTTGCCGGACATCTCCTGCACGTGGCAGAAGCCCTCGTATCCCTCCGTCATGCCCGGTATCTCCATGGGCGGCAGGAGCTGGTTGTACGCCATTGCGATCAGAATGGCGTTTTTCATTTTGTCCTTTGCCGTGCCGGGGTGGATGCTGAATCCGTTTACTGTGACTCTGGCCATAGCGGCGTTGAAGGTCTCGTACTCGAAGTCGGTGATGTCGCCGCCGTCGAGCGTATAGGCGAAATCCGCGCCGAAGCCCTCGACGTCAAAATTACTCGCCCCGCGGCCTATCTCCTCGTCCGGAGTGAAGCCGATGCGTATGGCGCAGTGGGCGGTGTCTTTGTTCAGAAGCTCCTCCACGGCCTGCATGATTATGGCAACACCGGCCTTGTCGTCCGCGCCCAAAAGCGTGGTTCCGTCGCTCATGATGAGATCCTGCCCGATAAACTTTCTGAGTTCGGGGAATTTTTCCGCCTCCATGACAATGTTCTTCTCCCGGTTCATGGTGATATCTCCGCCCTCATAGCGGATGATCTGCGGCTTAACGTCCTTTCCCGTGAGGTCGGGCGTTGTGTCCATGTGCGCGATGAGGCCGATTGCCGGCAGGCCCTCACACCCGGGACTCGCCGGGACGGAGGCGTAGACATAACACTTGTCATCCACGCGGGCATTTTCTATGCCCATCGCACGAAGCTCGTCCACGAGTATATTCGCAAGGTCGAACTCCCGCGCGGCGCTGGGTGTCCCCTCTCTGCCGTAATAATCGCTCTCGGTATATACCCTCGCATAATCCATAAAGCGTGAAACGACGTCGCTCATAAATATGACCATTCCTTTCATTTTTCCGCAGGCACAAAATAAATCAAACCAGATTTTCCGGGTTGAGGCAAAGCAGCTCCTCCGGCACAAATCGGCCGTCCTTTCTGATGAGGACGCCGTCAAAATATATCTCGCCGCCGCCGTACTCGGGCGTCTGTATCTGGATGAGGTCCCAGTGTACCGCCGAGTGGTTCCCGTTTGAGGCTACATCATAGCAGTTGCCGGGCGTCAGGTGGAAGCTTCCGGCTATCTTCTCGTCAAACAGGATGTCCCCGATGGGGTCGTGTATCATGGGGTTCACGCCAAGGGCGAACTCACCCACGTATCTCGCGCCCTCGTCGGTGTCCAGCACTTTTTCGAGGTGCGCCGTGTCGTCGGCGGAGCCGCTTATTATTTTGCCGTCTTTGAACGTCAGGCATACGTCATGAAAGAGCGCGCCGTCGTACGGAGACGGGCAGTTATAGCGGATGCGGCCGTTAACCGAGTCCTTTACGGGGGATGTCAGCACCTCGCCGTCGGGGATGTTGTTGTTGCCGTGCATGCCGTAGCTGGGTATGCCTTTTATTGAGAATGAGATGTCGGTTCCCGGGCCGGTGATGCGCACCTTGTCGGTACGGTCCATAAGGGCCTCCAGATTCTCCATCGCTTTGCCCATTTTGTCGTAGTCCACAAGACAGGCGTTGAAGTAGAAGTCCTCGTACTCTTCTGTTGAGACGCCGGCGAGCTGCGCCATCGCGTCGTTCGGGTAGCGCAGGACGCTCCACTTGGTGTGGTTGCAGCGCTGCCTCAGGTGGATGGGGCCCCAGTAGAACCTGCGGTAGCGGCCCTGTGCATCTTCGGAAACATTGTGCCACATGCTTATGTTTGCCGTCGCGCGGATGTCGATGTAGGCGTCCATATCCTTCATCTGGCCGAGCTCGTATGCCGCGATCTCTTCCATGTGCTTATCGTCCGCCCCCTGTACCAAGGCGCCCTCAATATCGTAGTCGAAAATGCGGACAAATGGCTTTCCGCCCACTGCGTACGCCTCCTGCACCAGCGCCTTCATGAGTCCGGTCTCCCGGCCATGCAGCTCTATGAGTATCTTCTCGTCCTTTTTGAGATACACAGCGCTTCTAATGAGGAAGCGCGCAAATTTCCTTATTCTCGGGTCTTCCATGGTAAACCTCCCTTTTCAACAAAAAAGAGACGGAGGGTTAATCCGCCTCTCTTCATTAAGTTTTTTTATTCGCTATACAGGGCGTCCAGCGCGTGCTTCGGATCCTTGATCTTCGTAAAGGCAGTCACAATGAGTATGGCAATGATGGAGGCAGGCACCGCAACTATGGCGCACTGCAGACCGCCCGGGGTGCCCATAAGCGTCCAGATGATGGTCGCCGCGCCGCCCACTATGATACCTGCAAGCCCGGCGGCGGGTGTGACCTTCTTTGAGAACAGCGCGAACAGGATGGCCGGAGTTATCGCAGCGCCGTACATGGTGTAGGCGGTGAGCTGGAGAGCCAGCACCGTCGGGAAGTACAGCGTCAGCAGTACGGCCAAAACTATGAATACCACGATGGCTCCGCGGAGAACCGCCATCTTCTGTTTATCGGTGGCGTCCTTTTTTATGTGCGCCACGTATATGTCGTTGGACAGGTTTGTCGCGGCCGACAGCAGGAAGGAGTCGGCGGTCGTCACGATAAACGCCATGCAGGCGCAGATCATGATGGCCCCGATCACAAACGGCAGAAAATCAATGGCTTCCTGGAATATAACGTTGGATGGCGTGTCAAGATGGTCGTACAGGCGGCAGGCCTGGGACACGACCGCGATTGTCAGCGCAATGACCACGAGTTCGCCTATTAACATGCCGATGTTTGATTTCTTGGCGGTTTTGCTGTCCTTGGCGGAAGCGAAGCGCTGCAGCATGTTCTGGTCGCCCAGAACCAGCGCGATGGTCGGGATGAAGTAGCCAAGCAGTGTCGTGAAGGGCAGACCGCCGGAGATGGTGGCTTTCGCGGCCGGCATAACCGCGCCGGCATTATTTGCGGCAGCGACCAGGAAGGGCACGGCAATCGCAAAGCCGCCAAGCATCAAAAGGGCGCTGACGGCGTCCGAATAAGCGACGGATACGAGCCCGCCGCCCACAGTCACTATGACTACCACGGCCGCGCAGACAAGAAGGGCGGCGGTGTAGGAGACTGTTAGATTACTTGCTGAGCAGAGCAGAACGATGATGTTGGCGGCCGCCTTGAGCTGTGTCGCCACAACGCCTATGTAAGCAAGCATGATGCAGAGCGCCGAGATAACGCCCGCCGTATTGCCGTAGCGGGTTTTCATGACCGCCGGGACGGTTACCCTGTTGGTCCTCCTCATCCTGCCGGCAATAAAGTACAAGAGAAATATGCCGATCGGCGCGCCGGCGAAAGCAATAAGACCGACCCACGGTCCACCGGTAAAGACAACGCCGGCCGAGCCTGTGATCCCGCCGCCGCCGCACCATGTGGCGAGGAGGCTTCCGACCAGAATGATGAACGGTATCTTATGGCTGCCGGTCATCATGTCGTCTGTTGTCCTGACCTTTTTGCTTGCGATAATGAGGCCGTAAACAATAATAGCTAGCAGGTAAACACATATTGCGATGATATATCCCATTTTTATTCCCCCATAAAGTAGATTTTGGCGTACATTCGCCGGTATCCTGTATATTTGCCCATAATATTTCTCATAATATTCCATTATGAACAAATTATGAATATAAAGATTATTTTAGCACTGTTGCCCAGCCCTGTCAACGCGTTTGTAAACTGTACCCATTTATGTAAATTACAAGTTTAATTTAATAGCGGGGCTTCGATATTTCGGAGCCCCGCTTCAGTCTGTCAAAAAAATCCCTGTTACTGTCCTTTCGCCCTTTCGCCATGCAAAGTAAACAAAAAATCGCCCCCAGGGTACGTAACCGGTTTTTGAAATTGTGTCATACCGAGACTTCCGGCGGCATACGCGGCGGAAGCCTTATTTTCAGAGGCTCCGCTGAGCCGGGAACCTACTCTCGTTTTTGTCCTTGTTTTTCGACAAACTGAAGCCAAAGGTCAATCTTTCGTCATCTGCTTGTATATCTGATGGATCCCGGTAGCGGCAAGCCCGCTCACAACGCCGACGGCCGCTGCGGTTATGACGTCCGACGCCGGAAAATCAGGCATCAGGTAAAGCCCCGCAACACCCAGCGTCAGACCGGAAGCCCCCGCAATAACGGGCAGCCATTTGTTGTTGAGTGCCGTCGCCTTTACCGCCTGACAAACGAGATAGCAGATGACAGTTATCGCCGCGACGCTGGATATCCCCATTCCCGTAATGGTCATTTTTCCTCCCTCTTTACAGCCCGCGCACAGTCAGGCGGGGCATGACCCGCTTCTTTAAAGTCCTGTACCTCTCCGCTTCTATTATATTGCTTTACATGAAGCGCCATGACGAAAATATTAATACGCACTCTATTTATTGACATATGCCGAAATCGTATGTAAACTTATATCGTGCGTTGTTAATACTGCTATTTGATTGAGATAATGAAAATAAAAAGCGAGGATGCTTTTGTCCGGCAAGGCTGGCGGCGGAGGGCTGTCGCCCACCCGGAAGGATAACGCCGCCGGGCGGAAAACAGGCCGCTTTTTATCATCAGGTCAATCGAATAGTCTTATCAAGCATAACGCTAGGCCGTTTTATGGACAGGTGCAGCGGTCGGCGCAAAATTTAATATCAAGGAGGTATCCGTATGATCATTGACGAACTGATCGAGTTTACCCTTCCATTGGCACAGAGCAGAAAGGTAAGCGACGTCCGGGCCGGGCTCGGGTATACCTGTGTTATGCTGGATAACGCCGCCTGCGGGCTTGCCTACACCTTCAGAAGCGAGCTGGGCCACAACTGCGGAGTTTTGGGCGACGCCGGAAGCTTTATCGGCAAGGACGCCGCCGAAATGATCCCGTGGGCAAGAGACAACAACCGGCTCAGAGCCGCCATCGGCCTTGCCGCGATAAATGCCGTTCTGAACGACCCAAAGATATGCTGGGACACGGGAAATGTTATGAACGCATTTACGCTAAGTGCGTCCGACACCTTCGGCATGGTCGGAGAGTTCCGGCCTATTGTGTCCAAAGTGAAAGCCATGACGGATAACATATATGTCTTCGAACTCAACCCGCCGGAGGGAAGCGGTCTTTATCCCGAGGACCAAATCCCCGTCCTTCTCCCGCGGTGCGATGTTGTCGTAATTACGGCGACAAGCATAATAAACCACACAATAGATGAAGTCGTTTCATACTGCTCGGCCGCGCGGGAGGTCTTCATGGTCGGCCCGTCCACTCCGCTCTGCCCGGGGGTACTGAGACGGCACCACATCACGGCTCTCGCCGGCAGCGTCGTAAAAGACCCCGCGCGCGCATTGCAGATAGTCAGCCAGGGCGGTGGCACCATGAACATGAAGCCCGCTGCAACTCAGGTTTTAGTGAGGATATAGCGCCGCTGTCTTTCCGCCGGGCTGCGCGCACTGTCAGACGTGGCATATATTGCATTTGCTTTTTTGTAACCGTTTTGTAACTATTTAGTCGCGCTTGCAAGGCGAAATAAATATGGAGGTGCTAACAAATGTGTAACTTCAGCTGTTCTAATTTCTATGCGATGCTTTGTCAGCTCTGCGGCATCTGCTTCTAAGTATTTAAAATAATAGTCTCCGCCTCTTAAGGCGGATATAACAATCTGAGGCTCCGTCATAAATGGCGGAGCCTCAGATTGTTATTTGTCATTCGTTTATACGGGAGTTCTTTGCCGCTCGCTCCCCTGTTCAGCCAAGATTCTTTTTCATCCAGTCCTTGCCGTCTATGAGCTTTGTCACGATCATGGAGACAACTGTATCGCCGGTCGCGTTTATGCAGGTGGCGGGCGGGTCGACCAGGAAACCGATCATAGCGATTATGGGGAACGCCTCCGGGGGGAAGCCGAAGAGGCTCACTATGAGCATCTCACCGACAAGGCCGCCGCCCGGTACGCCGGACATGACAACGCCGCCGAGAATGGATATCAGTATCGTGACGAGATATGTACCCACCCCGGTAAACGGCATCCCGAATATGCCGTAGAGAAAGCTAATCTTCAGGACAGAAGATATGACGGAGCCGTCCATGTGCATAGTCGCGCCCATAGGCAGGACTATCTCACGGATATCCTTCGGTACACCGATTCTGCCGGCCGCCTCAAGGTTAACAGGCAGCGTCGCTATTGAGCTCTGTGTGCCGATGGAGGTGACGGTCGGGGTCAGGATATTTTTGAAAAACGACCTGACACCTTCTCTGCCGCCTGCGTAATAAACATAAACCGGGAACATCAGGAGGAAATAGGCCACGCAGAGCGGGTAATAGATCAGCATTGCACGGCCGTAGTCGCCGATGAGGTTCGGGCCGAACTCGCCGATGAGCGCCGCGAAATATGCGCACATCCCTATCGGCGCGTAGTACATGATGATCTTTACGAATTTCATAACGATGTTTGACAGGTTTTCAAGCAGCCTGCCGACAGGGCTCTCCTTGCCGCCGCATGCGCTCACGCAGAAGCCGAATATGATTGAGAACACGATGAGCGGCAGCATATTTTTGCGGCTGAGTATCCCGGAAAAATCGTTCACGGTCAGCGCGTTCACAATCAGAGCACCGATTGAGGAGGCCTCACCCACATCTGTCGTTGTGAGCGCGATGCTGGTATTCATCGCCGGCGGAAAAATGTTTACTACAATAAGGATGATGACGCCGGCAATAAGTCCCGTCACGACGAAGACCAGGATCGTATAGCCGATGATCTTGCCCAGCCGCTTCATGTTCATCATGTTTCCGACGGCGCTCGCTATCGAAACAAAGACCAGCGGCACAACAATGGTAAACATCAGGTTCAGGAAAATATCGCCTAACGGGGACAGTACCGTGGCTTTCTCACCAAAAATCACACCGATAAGGCAGCCGACTACGATCGAGACGATAAGGATGAGCGGAAATCGATAATTTTTCCAAAAGTCGGATTTGTTCACTCGCATGCACTCCTTTTTATAAATCTGCCCTCAGATATGGCATTATTTCCTTAATTTCTGATAATATTATATTGGCTCCCAATTGCAAATAATACACAAAATATGCTATAATCTGTGCAAATCGTGCTCAATGAGAGGTGTCGCATTATGGACATTTCCGCATATGAAAAACGCGGTTATCTTCTGGAGGAATTTCATCTTTTCCATCTGTGCGACACGGTCACAGGTGAGATCGGCTATCACTATCACGAATTTCACAAGCTTGTCCTTTTTATATCAGGAAAAGCGGCTTATGTGGTTGAGGGCAGGCGCTATATTCTGAAGCCCGGAGACATCGTACTCGTCGGACGCGGCCTTATCCACCGGCCGGAAATCGAGAGCGGAACGCCCTACGAACGCATCGTCATCTATATTTCTCCCGATTTCCTGCGCAGCCACAGCTCGGAGGACTGCAGCCTTGAGGCGTGCTTTTTATCGAAAAACCACGTTCTGCGGCCGATATCGATAACAAAAAACACAGCAGCCGCGCTGGTCGCCTCGCTTGAGTCGGCGGCGGCGACCGATGCGTTCGGGCGCGGCCTTCTGTGCCGGTCGCTCATAATCCAGCTTCTGATTGAGGCGGCGCGCGGCGTACCAGAGAGAAAACTGAGCTTCGTGCATACGGAAGCCGGAGATACAAAGACAATGCAGATCCTGCAGTACATAAACACAAACCTCACGGATGATATCCCTATCTCCGGCCTCGCGGAAAAATTTTATATCAGCAAGTACCATATGATGAGGCGCTTCCGAGCCGAGACAGGCCTATCCATTCACGGCTATATCTCTGAAAAGAGGCTGCTAATTGCCAGCGACCTGATTCAGGAAGGCGCTTCCTTGACCGAGGCGTGCTACCGCTCCGGCTTCCGTAACTATTCCACGTTTTCAAGGGCGTTTAAAAAGCTCTTCGGCTTTTCTCCGGGCGGTCGCGGCTCCGCAAACGCCGTACCCCAGGGCCTTCAGTACGGTGACTGAGCTTTCGCCCGGCGTTTTTACAGCGCGAACCCCGGTAACCCGCGGGATTTAAGCAGCCGCCGATGAGAGGCATTCTGCCGGCGCCGACATATTTGTAATTAATAGTAAATGAATAGTTGTTAATCCGTAATGCTTTTTATCCGATCAGGTCGTAAAATATGGAAAACGACATTTTGGAAGGATCGGAAGGAACAGTGTAATGAAAAAAATAAAAAAACGGATCGGCATGTTGTTGGCGGCGGCATTGGTATTCTCACTTATATGCCCTAAGGCTGCAGCGTCGGCCGGCACACCCGGCGCCGCAGCCGCGCCTGTGGAATATTCGCTTTCCATCGATGGCGGCGAGGGCATATCCCTGTGGGCATATGAGATCGAAGGCGGCGTATATTACAGGCTGCGCGATGTGGCGGCGGCGCTCTCCGGCACCGAAAAACAGTTTGACGTGAGCTGGGACGGAAGTGAAAATGCCGTATCACTTAAAATGGGAGCGGCCTATACGCCGGCGGGCGGCGAACTGCTGATGCCAAAGCCGGAAGGCGCGGTTGCTCATACGCCCACAGCCGCCTATTATATCGGCGTCCGGCAGATTACAGTGCGCTCATATCTCGTAAACGACTCTCATTATGTTAAACTTTCCGATCTTGCGGCCGGCATAATGTTTGCCTCCGCCTGCGATGACGAAAAACACACAGTCGAAATTAACACCGGAATATACGACACCGGCCTCTATTCATTTTCACTTCCGAAAGGCTGGAGCGCCGAAGGCGATGGCTATTATTTACTTTTCAGCCTTTCCGGCGATTCCGTCGGTTCCCTTGTAATCAGGAATTACGACTCGGACTGCCCCATATCACAATTTCAGGACAATCACAGGGAAACTTTATCAAGCGGGAATATAAGCGGCTTTGACTATCCCGCCGCGAAAGCGGTGATCCGGGCAACGCAGCCCGCGGCGGCAAATGACGACACTTATGTGGATGAGCTGCATATATACATCATGCTCTCTGACCTCGCCTGCGCCTTTGACATCTGTTTCGATTCCGCCAAAGTGGACGAGCAGACGGCTATGGAAATCGCAAAAAGCTTTGTTCCTAATGAAGCGGCCTTAAAAACAATACCCGAATCAAGCATACTGCTTGCGAGTCTGCCCGATGACAACATCTATATTTACGGCGACAAAAACAGTTTGGGTTCACCCGGCGGCCCATATGAAGGGCTCTGCCTCTCCATAAACGGCGTCTGCAAATACTTCGGATGGGAAAACATCGCCAAAGAGTCATTTCTGCCCGAGCTCTCTCTGGAAGATTTAAACGGTGACGGGCAGAATGAACTGGTTATAATCCTGACGACAGGTGAAGGCACGGGCGTCAACATTAAAGATATCCATGTCATTAATCCGGAGAGTTTCGAGGAGACCGCCGTTGAAAATCCATTGGATATTATCAGTCAAAATGTGTTTTCGTCGATCGTCCATGAAAACGGTGCCGTTTTAATTACCATTACCGTAAACGGACAGCGGTCCCTTATAACATTAGACGAGAATTATGCCTGGGGATGGGCTGAGGATAAGGCTGTTTTTGGGAGCATCGTAACTTACGCAGCTGACGGATCAGAATTTAAGGCTTCGGTCCCCGTTCAGGTCTCCTGTACGGTTTTTATAGGTGAAATTGATATCACCTATGCCTTCGACGGAAATAAATATGTGATGGATGCGATAAAATATGTTCCATACGAATTATAAGCTTGCGACGGAAAAGCCGCGTTTTAATACCGCTATTTGATTGAGATGATAAAAATACAAAACTAGGATGTTTTATATTATCAGGTTAATCGAATAGCAATATAAGAATAAAAAGGAAAAGGGCATGGGAATACGACAGTGCAGCGTACCCCATGCCCTTCTGAAGTGAAGCCGTCATATCGCCGGTAGCCGGACGGCTCCCGGTGTTTTTACATTTTTGCGACTTGTCTGGCCGCTATCTCCATAATAAATTCGCGGTACTTCTCCTGTGCCTCCTCGGCCTTTTGCTTTGCAGTTTTCATTTCCCCGTTTGATTTTTGCTGCTCAACGGCGATTGCCGTCGCAAGACTGAGCTCAAGGCTCGCGTCCATCATAAGCATGGCGAGCCGTCCCTCCCTGGCTCTGTCCTCTTCTCTCCGCTCGGTGCGCCTTCGTAAGTCCTTGTCTCTTTTTCTGTCCATAGCGGCAAGCGCCTCTACTAAAGCGACAATCACCGTGGCTGCCACGGGAATGAGCGTATCAAACACTTTTGCGCACCTCCTTTAACGGCATGCTCGGTTCAGTCGATGCTTTTATAGGAGTTCTTATCTGAAGCCGGAGTTTCCACTCCGTCAATATTTTTTCCATATATGACCTTCTAATTTGAAAAAAGCATATTTTCGCTCCAGGTGTCCTTTTTAACATCAATATACTTTTTATCGCCAACGTATGATCTATGAGTGACATGGCAGCGCAACAGCCTATCCCGCCTTCTGTGCGCAGCGGTCCCGGAGCCGAACGGCTGTCCGCCTCGGCCTAAAGTTCAGCCTTTTCATAATATGCCGTACTCGCTCCGTTTGGAAGCCGCAATGGGCGTGTACCCGTTTTGCAGTGCTCAGTCAAAAAAACTGAGACGGTGCGGAATTTCCGCGCCGTCTCAGTTTTTTTAAGCGGCGCGGAAATTCCGCGCCGCTTAAATTATTGTATTAACCTGCTGCCGTATCGGTTCCCGTACTGGTATCGGTGCTCCCGCTGTCGCTGGTGGTCTCCTTTTTGGTGCCCCAGTTGAGAAACCAGTTGGTGGATACTGGATAATCCACTAAATTCTCTTCTTTCCACGTGGAATACTGTTCTTCTCTCTTGGCGCTATCGGCGAGATAATCGTTATACGTCATATCCGTCCCGACAAAATAGATGATGTGATATCCATAGGACGTCTGGATTATACCGGTATCGCCGGCTTTTCTGGAGGAATTGAACACCCAGTCGTTGAACTCGGTCAGCATCTGACCCTTATAGATCTTTTCATATAGGCCGCCGTTATTGTTGCTGCCCGTATCCCCGGAATACTGATCTGCGAGCGCGGCAAAGCTTTCCTCGGTCATATCGCCGTTCTTCCACTCGGTATAGACCTCGTCTGCCTTTTCCTTTGCGGCATCGCTTGCCGCCGTAACAGCCGCCTGATATTCCTCGTCGGTCGTGTAGTCGTCCTTATTAACGGTAACCGGGGCAATGAGGATGTGGCGAGCATCAACGGTCGCATAGTCGTTGTCGGCGCGGGAGATATAATATACGACATAGTAGCCGCTGGTGCTCTCGGCAACGGTGGTTTCGCCTTCGGTGCGGCCCGACCCGATAATCCAGTCATAAACATTCGGCATATTGCTCGAAATATAACTGCCCTGATAAGTCACAAGCGAATAGTCCGGGTCCTGATAACTGGACTTTGAATTCTCGTCCGCATACGAATAAGCCAGCGCAGTAAAGGAAGACTCGTCGGTTATCTTACCCAAAAATTCGTCGGCAAGGGCCTTGGCGTTAGCCATCGCGGTCTCGGAATCCACCGCCTCGACACCGTTTTCCTCGTCCGCCTCAACCGCGGAGCCGTCAAAATAAAAGTATCTGAAGGTAAAGTTGTCAAAATCGTCCTTATTCTCGTCATAATAAGCCGAGAGCTCGTCCGACGTATATTCGTAAGACCCTACCAGTTCCTTCGCATAATAGCTCGCCGTGAGATAATCGGTCATATCCTCAACGAATATCTTTTCGCTCATACCCTTGCCGTAATAAGCGGCCAGGAACGAACCCAGCGATGAATAATTGTTCTGGCTGGCCGCGCTCTTATAAGTCGAGATGGCCTGATCGACACTATCCAGTCCCTCCTGGGGGAGCGTGTAGCCGGCTGCCTTTGCCTCGGTCGTAAGCAGAGCGACCTCCTGCATGGTGTCAAGGGTATCCTGTTTAAGGTCGGCCTCCGACGGCATAAAATACTGCGCGTAATCCCCGTAGGAGTTGTAATAAGAGCTGTAGTAATTATTATATGTGGTGTAATAATAGTAGTTATAGTCGGCGGATGAGTAGCCCACATCACCCGCTTTTACGGCGGTGAAATACTTATACGTTATATTCGAGCCAAAAACTATAATAACTGCTATTATAATGACCGTAAGCGAACCGATTACCCAGTGCTTAATATTGGATTTCTTCCTGGCTTTTTCCTCTTCGGCAAGCTTCTTAGACTTCCAGTCCAAGCCTTCCTCTCTGTATCCGACCCGTTTCTTTTTTTCTTTTGATGCGCCCATAAAAAATCATTCCTTTGTAGCGGAGTAGTATTAAGGCGATGGGCGCTGAACCCAATACGCCTCTGCCTCAATCTAATCGCGTCCCAACGCGTTATCGTCTCCGGCAGGCGTTAGCCTGTCCGTATCCTCTGCCTTTTGGGACACGATTATCTTTTGGGCAGAGGTCGCAGAGTTATCGTGAGCCCGCCGTGTCGAGGAGGCGGACTGCGAAGTTCTACTTTCCGTAAGGTGAGGAGTATAACAAAGTCATCGTCGCGGCGGGATTACGATAACCGGGCTGTATTCGACACCCCTCGCCTTGTTTACAACATTAAGAATTATATCCGATATATTACGTTCTTTCAAGTTTTATTTTAACTGCCGAAAAAAATTAACAAATCGAGCTTTGCTTGAAAAATCAGCGGTGTTATACAACAAACGCCAAACGAACCCGTCTCTAAGGGTACGGGGATTTTTCACGCATAACCGGATAAAACAAGACCCCGCATATGCCGTGTAGACCCATTTATAACCTGCACTATGTCGGCAGGTGGGTCGCGCCCTTACGATTTCGCTGCTTCCAACTTCCGTAGCCGCTCAAGGCGGCACGGGAGGCCTGCAATCCATCGCAAGAGGTTGGCGTCCCTTATTATAAATGTGGGTTTAAAAAGATCTATCACGAACACAGCAGGGTCTTTTTCTTCCGCGCATAAATATATAGTACTTATATGACATTTTAATTTTATATATACGTGGGATTTTCAGGCCTTTTTCGTCTCAGCCGTTCTCTTCCCCGTCGTCCTCAAAAAGCTGCTTCATGAACTTTTCATAGACGGCATCAAGCTCGTCTTCCGGCGGGTTTACCAAAAACTCCTCGCCGTCCACCTCTTCGGTCTTTAGGATAACCATACCGTAGTTCTCGTCGTTCTCATCCAAATCTGCGGGCAGAAAAGCCAGATAAAACACGCCGTTATACTCGATGGTATCCAGATGTTCGAGCTCGTAAGCGTTTCCCTCATCGTCGCTTATCGAGATAAAATCACTTCCGTAATCCTCGTTCATGTTAACCTCCCTGCGCAAAGCGCGCCAATTGAAACGAAAACATCACAATCTCGGGAGGTTATTTTGCGCATAAATTGCTTTGCTTTTTAAGCGTTGGCAATTGGCGCAACCAAAAATAGTGTGTCTTTCACACTATCCCTCCGAATAAGTATTGCCGCGGGGTACCCGCTTCCGGCAGAACGCCGCAAAATCATATCCTGTGTGCGTGATCGATTTTTGAAAATTATGCTCTTACAAGGATTCCTGCGACATGCACGGTGGAATCCCGACCTTCAGAGGCCAAATCTCGCTGTGAATTTTTACCCGTTTTTATCGAAAAACATGTTTTATGATAAGCCCCGCAGCTTCTTTGCTGTTTATATTTTACCTTAAACGGGGTTATAAATCAAGGGTTTACGAATTAAAATCCTCAAGGAGTCTGACCACGTCCTCGTACGAAGACACTCTTATCCCGCTTTCAAGCAGCTCTCTGTCGGCACTCCGCAGGTCTTCCACGCTGATATTGGTCTCTATAGCCGGTACGGCCTGAAACTCACCGTAGAAAACGGCTACGTTGCCTTCGTAAGAGCGCAGAACATACCCTTCTGAAGAGGGGGTAACAATGTCTGCAACCTCTGCGGTTTCTGCTGTCTGCACGGTCTCCGCAGCTTCCGCGTACACTGTCTGCACAGCGGGCTCCGCAGCGCCTTCCCCCGTACCCATAACGAGTCCGGTAAGTGTGAAGGACACTGTGAAGATTACGGCGCACGCCAAAACGGTTTTAGTTCCGTTTTTCATAATAAAACGTCCTTTCTTGCTGTAATTTGAACATATTATCCCCATTTTTTCCATGTTTTAACCTGTATATTGCCGCGCTTTTAACCCTTTCCGCTATTTTTAGGTTCGAATATAAAATGTTGACACGGTGTGTTAGAATGGTAGAATAAGTTGAACTGTAAGCTTCAACAAAATAAAAATAAGCAGAGGCGGGCCGGGTTCGTATAGGCGCGTTCTGTTTAGTCCGCGCGGCATTGCGCGGACTCGGGCATTTTCCGAATTGTGAGGTGTATATCTTGCGCAAAAGCAAAAAAGACTTTATGACAACCGCCGCGAAAAAAAGCGCCATGGGCATCGGCGGAGTCTTTTCAATCATATTTAGAATAATCGGCACGCTTCTGCTTATCGGCGTTACCACCGGCCTTATCTTCGCATGTATATTTGCGATCTATCTGAAAACGAATCTCACCGATGAACTTGACATGACGCTTGAGGATTTCACCCTGAACCTCACAAGCGTCGTATACTACGAGGATTCGGATACCGGCGAATACAAGGAGCTAACCGCCCTTCAGAGCAGCGAGAACCGCACATGGGTGTCTTACGACAATATACCGCTGGATATGGAGCACGCCGTCGTAGCCATCGAGGACAAGCGCTTTTACAAACATAATGGTGTAGACTGGTTCAGGACAACTCATGCCTTTTTCAACATGTTCCTGAGTATGGACGATACGTTCGGCGGTTCAACGCTCACCCAGCAGCTCATAAAAAACCTGACCACCGAAGATGAGGTCACCGTCCAGCGAAAGCTTCTGGAAATATTCAGGGCGCTCGAGCTGGAAAAGAATTATAAAAAGGACCAAATTATCGAATGGTACCTGAACGTGGTTTATTTCGGGCATGGGCAGTATGGCATCGGCGCTGCGTCAAATTACTATTTCGGCAAGGATGTATCAGAGCTGTCTCTGGCTGAAATGTGCTCCATAGTCGGAATCACGAACAACCCCTCTATGTACAGCCCCTATATCAACAAGGAACGCAACAAGGAGCGCCAGGAAGACATACTCTTCCAGATGTACGATCAGGGTTATATTGACAAGGAGACTTATGATGATGCCGTCGCCGAAAAGCTGGTCTTCCAGCGCGGCGAGGACGAAGAGGAAGAGACCGTTATATACTCCTACTTTGTCGACGCCGTCATCGAGGATGCGATATCCGACCTGATGGAGGCCAAGGGCTGTACCTACAAGGTCGCCCAGCGTCTCCTCTTCACGGCGGGTTATAAGATCTACTCTACCATAGACGTCGGCATTCAGGAAAAGGTTGACACCATATATCAGGATCTGGACCAGATACCCAAAACCACCGGAAGCACCCAGCAATTTCAGTCCGGCATAGTGATAACGGATCCGAAAACGGGGAACATCGTCGCCCTCTCCGGCGGCGTCGGTGAAAAGACCGCGAACCGCGTACTAAACCGGGCGACCTATACCCAACGCCCGGCAGGCTCCTCCTTTAAACCGATAGCCGTGTACGCCCCGGCGATGGACCTGGGCCTTATAACGCCTAACACCCGCTTTGAGGACAGTGAGGATGTAACGCTAAAGGGCACCGACTGGATGCCGAAAAACGACGACCGAAAATACAGCGGCGTTGTCACCGTGCGAGAAGGTCTGCGCCGTTCGATAAACACCGTCTCCGCACAGATACTTGATGAGCTATCTCCGCAGACCTCGTTCGACTTTCTCACTCAGAAGCTGGGTATGGAAGACAGCCTTGTATATTACAGAGACGGTCTTTCCGACTTGAACTACGCCCCACTCGCCCTCGGCCAGCTCACAGACGGCGTAACCGTCCGCGAAATGGCCGCCGCATACGATATATTTACGAACGGCGGCGTATATACCGAAACCCGCACTTATACAAAAATTTGTGACGCGGACGACAATGTCGTTCTTGATAACGAGCCTGAGACGAACGTCGCCATCAGTGAGACGACGGCATATTGGATGACTAGTATGCTAAAGGACGCCGCTACCTCCGGCACCGGTTATGAGGCTAAACTCTCGAACATGCCCACCGCCGGCAAGACGGGTACAACTTCAGACAACTGCGACCGCTGGTTCTGCGGTTTCACACCTTATTACACTGCCGTCGTCTGGACGGGCTATGATACCCCGGCGAAGATTCATGTCACCGGCAACCCCGCGGCCCAGCTGTGGAAAAAGGTTATGTCTTCCGTTCACGAGGACCTCGAATACAAGGATTTCTCCACCCCGACAAACACCTATCAGGCCCCTGTTCCCGGCGTCGATGAGCCAACCGATTACACCGTCCGCGGCGTTGATGAGAACGGTGCGGAGCTGTACACCGATACGGGGTCCAAGCTCGCCGGACGCGAAGTGACTGTAGTCGCCAAAAATATCGACGGCTATACCCTAATGAGCGAGCAGGAAGTCACGATCACTGTAAAGGACGACCCGGCGAAGAATATCATCACCTTCACTTACCAGAACGACACGCCGGCAATACCCGAAACTCCCGAAGATCCCGGGACGGGTGAGCCCGGCGGTACCGATACGCCGACAGATCCCGATACGCCGACGGATCCCGATACGCCGGCGGATCCCGATACGCCGACGGATCCCGGCACTGCGCAGAATGACACTTCGACGGGAAACGCCACAAACTATGGAATCTTCCGCAGCAGGGTAAATTAAACAAAAAACTCCCTCCCGAAAAGGGCGGGAGGAATAAAACAGTAATATTGTTTTTCAGGTACGGCATGGCTTCGGTCATGCCGTTTCCTGTTTCATCAGCTCATCCAGCGGGATAAAGCCCACAAGGTCATAGCAGATATGGACGCCCTGCCGCCGCCCTTCCGGGGCTGCAATGTAAATTGCCTTTACAAGCTCCCGCAGGGCGTAGGGCGTAAGCTCTTGCAATTCTGCGTATTTGTTACCGCTGTATAAACCGCTCCAAATTGTCAATCTGTCGTTCCTGTACATCAATTGGCTGCCGCAAGCGCTGCGCTTCCACTTTGAGCCGCGCCTGTTCGTCCTCATAGCTTTTGCTCATTATGAAAAACCGTTCGTCCATGATGCGCTGTGCTACATTGTCCTACGATAGCATTTGTCAAGGAGGTTGTGTATTTCATAAAAATTTGTACGGAAATAAATCACCCTTGACAAACAGGTCTACATAGAGTAAACTGAAATCAAGGTTTACATCATGTAGTCTTAGGGGTGATTATTTTATGGCTGATTATAGATTGGCAGATGCGGAAGCGAAGTTTGCCGACTTGATTTGGGAAAACGCGCCAATGAACTCAACCGAGCTTGTCCGGCTATCGCAGGATGTGATGAAGTGGAAAAAGTCCACCACCTATACCGTGCTTAAACGTCTGTGCAACAAGGGGCTTTTCAAAGTTGAGGACGCCGTTGTGTCGGCACTTCTCACCCGGGATGAGTATCTGGCAGGGCAGAGCCGCCGATATGTGGAGGACACATTCGGCGGGTCGTTGCCGCATTTTCTCGCATCATTCATCGGTGGAAAAAAGCTGTCCGACAAACAGGCGGAGGAACTCATACGTCTGATTGCCGAACACAAGGAGGACTGAACCGTGGAGAAGATATTTCTTTCCGTACTCAACATGAGCCTTACAGGGGCATTTGTCATAGCGGCGATTATGCTTGCGCGGCTGCCTCTCAAAAAAGCCCCTAAAGTCATTTCCTACGCATTGTGGGCGGTGGCGGGTTTTCGGCTTATGTTTCCCTTTACACTGGAAGGCGCGTTTAGTCTGCTCCCCTTCAATTCTACGCCAATCCCACATGACATAGCAATGCAAGCTGTTCCGCGTATTGATAGCGGGATTACAGTCCTCGATAATGCTGTCAGCGCGGCATTACCCGCTGCCACGCCTGCTGTTAACACCAATCCGTTGCAGATATGGCTTGCTGCCGGTTGCTGTATCTGGATTTTTGGTATTGCGATTATGCTGATTTACAGTATCGCATCCATTGCTTTGCTTAATCGCAGATTGCGCGGCGCGATAAATGTCGGAGATAATATCTATGAAGCTGTCAATCTGAAAACACCGTTTGTTATGGGGCTTTTCAGACCGAAAATTTACATTCCGCCGGAGCTTTCCGGAGAGGAACGCCGCTATATTGTCCTGCATGAGCAGACGCACATTCGGCGGCGCGACCATATCATCAAAATGCTCGCCCACTTTGTATTGTGTCTGCATTGGTTTAATCCGCTGGCGTGGGCGGCGTTTATCCTGATGGGAGCGGATATGGAGATGTCCTGCGACGAGCGCGTGATGAAAGAACTTGGCGGCGATATTAAAAACGCCTACTCCCTGTCGCTGGTTCGAGTGGCTTCGGAGCGAAAAATACTAAACGGCAGCCCTCTTGCTTTTGGGGAGGGCGGCATGAAAGAAAGGGTGAAGAATGTCTTGAATTTCAAAAAGCATTCGCGAATAATTATTATTGCGGCAGTGATACTGGTGGCTGTGTTGAGCGTGGGATTTGCGGTGAATAGGACAGGAGATGCCCAATCACAGTTGCAGAAAATCACGGGTGCCACGAATGAACAAGCGGAACAGCTTGAATTACGTCTTGCGGAGTGCGGGGTGTCATATCAAACCATAGCCTATTCAGTTAATCCCATAACAGAAGGTATGGGTACTGATTGGCAGGCTTACGATTTAGTGACGGAAGACGGTTTCTCTTATGTGCTTATACTCAGGAAATCCGACAATGATTTTACCGCCGTCTTGGATAATAAAGGCAGGATCATTTCGGGCAATATTGACAGCGCAGTAACTCCTGCTTTATATATAAACGGGGAGTATAAGTTTGCGGAAATCATTTTAGGAGGCCTTGACGACCAAGGTGGGATTCTGATTGAAGACGACAGGGCAATCTATGTAGAAGGCAGAAAAGCGGTGCATATGACAATCGCCGGATATGAGGCCTGGGTGGCCGCCGGAGAAAACGCTGCGGATGTGTATGATTACGCAGAACGCGTTATCTATACCCCGATAGGAAATGACTTAGATGAACAGGTGTATATGAGAATTGATGATTATAAGGCTTGGGCTGCCGCAGGAGAGAATGACGCGGATGTGTATGATTACGCTGTTCCCTACATCGGCGATGGCTCCGACACTGCCCCTTAAAATATATGAAAGCCAACTTATAACATACTTATCCGATTTGTCCACGGGAATTTGCTCGCCGTATTATGACGGTCTGCGCTACAAAATGAGCAATTACGAGGAAACTGTTACTTCTATGGTGTCCATACGGCGACGTTATTTTGGACGATGTATCTGATGTTCCCAACGATCCGGGCAAAGAGCGGGAAGGCAATTTTTCCTTAAAGGCGGCCGCGAAAATTGGCGCTGGCGGCCCGCTTGATTTAAGTACTATCGAGATATTTGCGGATAACAGTCCAAAAGGGGAGCCGATTGAGGTTCCCCTTTTGGACTGTTGCTCCTGCCGGATTTTCTGTCCGTTGGCCGGTATTCTTTTTGTCGCTG
Organism: Oscillospiraceae bacterium; assembly: GCA_050253535.1. Lineage (GTDB taxonomy): Bacteria > Bacillota > Clostridia > Oscillospirales > Oscillospiraceae > JBFWIW01. Next base: position 4,669 of record JBFWIW010000011.1, on the reverse strand, counting down.
CTCGATGGTTTTACTCATGGCCATGCCCTCCTTGCAGATGTTCCTCTACATATCTTTTTACCCACGTTTTATTTCTGCAGATTGGGCATGATTCATTCTTCTTTAATCATTGTTTTTCCGCAATGATTCTATGAGCTCCCATGCCTCGGATTCAAGAGATGGATAGATTTTGATAACGCAGTCTCCGCATTTGAAGGAAATACTGCTGTTCTCAGCAAGAACAGCCAGGACTTGTGCTTCCGTCAAATCGTCCAATTTGCCGACGCACTCCTGTAAATCATAGATATCCGGCTCTGAAAACACGCACCAATGCAGCTCCGTATAACCCTCGACATTATAATAAGTGCTCTCTTTGACCAGAGTCTCATCATCCACATGAGCGACATAGTGGCCTTCATAGCTTTCAGGCTCTCCATTTTTGAGGCTTAGATACTCCTCGGACAATACGAAACCAAACGCAGTAAAATCTGGCAGGCAGTCTGAAAACGCATTTGGATATTCTGCCAGAGAAGATGTCGTGTACTCATCTCCGGATTCAATCGGGAAACACCCAAAGTCCAGAGGGTGCTCCCATATCCAGTCCAGCAGCATAACAACGGAATCGTAATCATCATTCCAAGACCCGGAAATTTGATACCAGCCGCTGTCATTTTGGAAAGTAATGGTTTTGTCCTGATCTTCCCGGCCTTCAGCAACGATCTGTATGCCGCCGCGCTCAGTTACGGTCACAGCTGGTTCTATAATATTACCGTCTTCGTCCAGCTCAATGAATATACAGTCCTCAATTTGTTCGATTTTCTGATATCCGGCGGTGATTTTCAAGTCGCTGTATTCTGAACGGTCTCCCCGTCTGTCCCAGGAAAGCACAACACTGTAGATACTTCCGTCATCGTTATAGTGAACACTGCAGCTAAACAGCGGATGATCCTCAACCACGGGGATAACCGCATCAGATTCCAACTGTCCCCGTTGATCGGAAAAATATCGTGTTTCGGCGTAGGCGATGGCGGAATCGGCGATTGAATTACCGGTGGATATTCCATCACCTTCTGTCGCTGCATATTTGAAATAATCTTCCGCAGAAAAGCTGACTGACCACCGCAGAATTGAATGAGCGTTATCCTCGCTGATGCTATTGAATAATGCAAATACACCCGCCGCAACGAGACACAGACAGGCTGCCATAGCGCCCCATTTGATCCAAACGGGTTTTCTTTTCCTTTTGGGATCTGTTTCGGCAGCTTCAATCAAATCTGCATCCACATATTCCATCTTATCTAAGAATTCTATACCATTCATAAGGCATAGCCCTCCTTTTCAAGATGCTGATGGAGATCGTTCCGGCTTCGGAGAAGCATCATCTTCACCTTGCTCTCGCTCATGGAAAATCGCTTGCTGATATCTGAAACAGAATCCAGATACCAGTATCTACGCAGAAATACGTTTCTCTTTTCTTTCGGCAGCGTCCGCAGATATTTGCTGACCAATTCGCCAAGCAGGATACCGTCAACCTGATAGGCGGTGTCATCTGAAGATGGGATGCATTGTTCCATCTCATCGGACAATTCCGTAATTAACGCACTGCGCTTGAGTTGACTTCGACTACGGCAGCAGTTCAGCGAAATGTGCCTTGTAATTCGCGCCAGAAAAGCATACAGATATGTTTTTGGTTCGTGCGGTGGAATCATGCTCCACGCTTCCATGTAGGTATCGTTTTCGCATTCCTCTGAGGTAGGCAGGTCTGCCACAATACCGAGTGCAAGGCTACGTAACCGGGCACCGTATTTTTGGGATGTGTGCTCTATTGCCGCTTCATCCCGGCGTAGAAATAGCTCTACGATTTTATCATCCTCCAAAGCCTC
>JBFWIW010000011.1:0-2707 GCA_050253535.1 Oscillospiraceae bacterium | reverse complement strand
TGAGCGACGGCATGATTGATATTCTGAAAAATTGGCAAAAAAATACGCTGTCCGCGGTTTTTCGTGCCGAGTACAGCGCATTTCATTTGTTGCCCAATCCTGCCTGATAAATGTCGTAAGCCATTTTTCTTGGATTACTGTCTTACGGACACCCTCCCGAAATGCGGGAGGGTGTTTCAGATTGTAGAAAAAGCCCTTTGAGCTTCTCCGGCAAAGGGCTTACATGACGGCTTCTCTGCCGCAGCCGTCATGAGAGGGAGTCTTAATAACTTCCATACCGAAAATCTTGTTCGCGAATTATTTTTTTCGCTTGATCTCATCAAATATCAGCAGGGTTAATTTACATAGCCTTAAAAAATTTGTTTACAGGTCGATCGTCTCGCCCGGTTCGATAATGAGCCTTTCTTCGATGTCAAACTTCTCCGCGACCTCGCGCGAGAAGAGGCCGCCCGGAATGGTGTGGACGGGAATCGATACCTTCGCGCCTATAAGGCGCGCGCACTCGGCAGCGCCGGCGGCGTCCATGTTGTACACGCCGTCACAGGGTAAAAGCGCGTAGTCGAGCTTCATCCCCGGCAAGACTTTCTCCATGTACTCGGTTTTGGACGTATCTCCCGAGGCGTATACTTTCACACCGTCCACCGTAATGATATATCCGACGCACTCCTTAGGATCGTGGTTTTTGTTATAGGCGGGCACGGCGAGTATATCTATGCCGCAGAGGGAAAACTTCTGATAATCCCCTCCCGCGAGGGCCTCTTTCTCTGTTATTATCACGCAGCCCTCTTTTTTTGCGGGTTTTTCCAGCACATTGTGGTCGAAGTGGCCGTGCGTCTCCAATATGACGTCCGCCGGGACGTCATAGCCGTCCCCGGCATATGGGTCCACATAGACGACCTTCCCCTCGTCCGACGTTATCCTGTAACTGCCGTGTCCCTGATAGTACAGCTTAGCCATGACCTTCACTCCGTTTCAAAATTATTTTCTTGTTATTATGCCACACCGAATAAGTGCTGCCGTTTATCTTTGCAATTTTTGCAAAATACTTCGTTGCAAAGCCTTTAAATACGTCGGTATTCCTGCGACATTGCGCCTTGTCTTTCATAATAATTTGCTGCGCCTCTGCAACGTTTAATCGGTCAGCAATAAATTTTCATACCGAAGAAAGCGATAGCCTATACCATCCTGTGTGAGGATCGGCCCCTCGCTCTCCAGAACCCAGTTTTTGTCCTCGTCAAGATTCGGGAAGAACCTGTCCGCGTCGAAAGGGGCCAATATCTTCGTCACATAGGCATACAGGCAATGCCCCAAAAGCTCGCGGTAGACGCTCTCGCCCCCTATGACGAACACCTTGCGCGGGTCTCTTCCCTCTATAGCCTCAAAAACGCCCGGAGTACCGGAGACGACCTCCGCCCCCTCTATTTTCAGCGCGGCATTGGTTGACATAATAATGTTTTCCCGGTTTTTCAGCGGCCTGCCGCCCGGGAAATCCGCGAGTGTTTTTCTGCCGACGATCACCGTGCAGCCCGTCGTCAGATCACGAAAGCGCTTTCTGTCCTCCGGCAAAACTACCGGCTGCGTACCGGCGTAGCCTATGCCCCAGTTTTGGTCGACCGCAACAATAATATCCATATTCCTCTCCCCTGCCGGTCATATTGCTACGGGTATCTTCTCTGAAAAATCGTTGTACTCGTAATTTTCCATTTTGAAGCTGTCCCGCGTAAAGGCATAAAAATCGGCGACCGATCTATCTATAATAAATTTTGGTGCAGCCTTCGGTTCTTTGCTCAGCATCTCTTCAATGACCGGCACGTGCCTGTCGTAGATATGCGCGTCGGCGATGACATGGACGAGCTCTCCCGCCTCAAAGCCCGAGACCTGCGCCATCATGTGCAGGAGCGCCGCGTACTGGACGACGTTCCAGTTGTTCGCCGCCAGCATATCCTGCGACCTCTGGTTCAATATCGCGTTGAGCTTTTTCCCGCTCACATTGAAAGTCATGCTGTAGGCGCAGGGATAGAGGTTCATCTCGTGCAGGTCGGCGAAATTATAGATGTTTGTCATTATCCTGCGGCTGGACGGATTGTTTTTGAGGTCAAAGAGCACCCGGTCGACCTGGTCGAACTCGCCCTCTTTGTATGTGTGCTTTATCCCGAGCTGGTATCCATAGGCCTTGCCGATGGACCCGCTCTCGTCCGCCCAGCTGTCCCAGACGCGCGCGCGTAAATCATGGACGTTGTTGGACTTCGTCTGCCAGATCCAGAGAAGCTCGTCCACCGCGGACTTCCAGTAGGTCCGGCGCAGGGTCAGAATCGGGAATTCACGAGAGAGATCATAGCGGTTGACTATCCCAAATTTTTTGACCGTGTGGGCAGCCGTTCCGTCCTCCCACTTCGGGCGCACCGCCTGATCGGTGTCCCAAACGCCGTTTTGAAGGATATCTCTGCAGTTGGAAATGAAGATTTCGTCGGCTCTGCTCATAGGGTGACCTCCGTTTTTGATTGACAAAACCATTATAATCGTGTATCTTAATTTATGCAATAATTTCGTGCCGCCCCCCTGAGCGCTGTCAAATAAACGCCTTAGGGAAGCCATCTCGAAGTTGTCATAACAGCCTTGACTCGAAATCATGTAAAAGCATTCTGAAAAACTGAATATCTATACGGAGAGGTATCGAAGTGGTCATAACGGGGCTGACTCGAAATCA
>JBFWIW010000010.1:22787-59902 GCA_050253535.1 Oscillospiraceae bacterium | reverse complement strand
GCATGCCTTTTTCGTAAAGCGCTCTGACTGCAAGCGTCGGCGCCAAATCCGCGACGCCCACAAGTTCCATGTCTCCCTGAAGCGCCACGCCGTCCGCCAGCCGCTGCCCGATCGTTCCGTATCCCGCAACACCTACTCGTATTTTTGCCAATTCTGTTTCCTCCCTTTGCCTTTATCCTTGTTTTCTTGTTAAGAACCACCCGGGTTTCAGCCCAAAGCAATGTCAGGCTTTGCTGTTTCAGCCACAGCCTATAAAATAATTCGATAATTATCGTCGTGGTTTTCATATTAGCATTTAAAAACTGCTAAGTCAACAATAAATTAACAATAAATGACCAATAAAATTTTTAAACTTATTGACAAATATATAGCAAATATAAATTATATAAATGTTTTGCACAGAGCAACTCAATAAAAAAAGGATGGCATCAGCCATCCTTTTGAGATTAATTCAATTTCAGTACGCAGAGAGAAACAGCAAATAACAGACATCTCTTATTAGGCCTTAATACATGTATTCGGATTTTACAATCTAGGCCTAATACACGTATGTTCTCCGTTGGCAGCTATTCTTGTTCGACATCCGCTAAAACAACAACCGTTCCGGCTTCATTGCAAAGCTTTTTAAAATAATCCGGTGTACCCTGATCTGTTATAAATACATCCATCTGTGCAATAGTTGCATATGTCAGTAATGCAACCTTGCCCAATTTGGATGAATCAGCCAAAAATATTTTCTTTTCACAGCATTGAACAGCTGCTTTTTTAATTTCACATTCTGTTGAAACCGAATTTGTCAGATCACCGTTTATAGATACTCCCGTTGCGGACATGAACGCTTTCATAATATTATAATTATTGATATTATTTACAACTCCATATGTAATAAAAGAGTTGGTTTTACTCTGGTAGGTCCCACCGGTACAGATCAATTGAATATTTTTATTTGAGGATGCCTGATTGCATATAGATAAACTGTTTGTCACTACTGTTATCTTTATTTCCGGAGAAATAAAATCGATGATATGCATGGTGGTAGTTCCGGAATCGATGAATATTATATCTCCGTCTTCAATAAAACTAGCGGCTGCCTTCGCAATTTTACGTTTTTTCTGTATGTTCAGCTTTTTTCTCATTTCAAACGACGTATAACTCACATTTGATTTGCTGCTTACCCCGCCATACACTTTCTGTATTCGGCCTTTATCAACAAGATTTTTTATATCAGCCCGTGCGGTATTCATGGAAATGGAAAAAGTATCACACAAATCATTCATTGTGACAAATTTTTTATTTGAGATATAGTCTTCCATCTGTTCAATGCGTTCCTGTTTAAACATAAAACTACTCCTAGAGATTAATTATAACATTTATAACGTTAACAATAAAATGTTGGCAAATCAATTGGTATTACATATAACATTTGCAGTGGATTTCTGCAAATAAAATATAATTCCCCATATTTGAATGTTATAACTGAATTCTGGCAAAGTCAATAATAATTTTAAAAAAATTTGTGATAATTGATGAGAAAATTATGAAAATAGCGGACATTATCGTCGGTAAACGATTTTTTGCTATAACGACAGAACTATAGACCGATGACTTACGAAGAATGATGCGAGTGACAAAATACGGCCTGAAACAAAGTGGTTCCGGAGTCGGAACATCTTGTGATTGAAAAAAGAATGGTATGTTATTTGCGGATGATTGGAGATTTAATATTAATATAACAACACAGTTAACATCAAAATAATAATATTTATTCTACAAGATAACAAATTATCTTGCCTTTTCTGACAATGTATGCTATATAAATTATTATAATATTAAGCAACGGAGGGGTAAAATGCTAGAAAATTTAACCAATGTCTTAAAAGACGCCAAGGAAAAGCACTATGCAGTCGGCCTTTTTAATACGATTAATTTGGAAATGGCCCGCGGAGTCCTGGCAGCAGCTGAAGAGCTGCGTTCTCCCGTAATTATAGGTACCGCGGAGGTCCTGCAGAAGTATACGCCGCTGGAATATATTGCCGATATGCTTGCCCCTATGGCCCGGCGAGCCAGCGTTCCCGTCGTCCTTCATCTGGATCATGGTCTTACGGAAGAAAATATTATGCGGGCTGTTGCTCTTGGATTTTCCTCCGTTATGTATGATTGTTCTTCTGCGCCTTATGAAGAGAATGTATCGCGCGTTGCGGCACTGACAGAGTATGTCCATCGTGCGGGCTGCACAATTGAAGCCGAGCTGGGTCATGTCGGTTCAAGTAAGGACGGCGACAGCGCAAGTGATTTTTATACTCAGCCCGAGCAAGCGCTGGACTATGTGACACGAACCGGTGTGGACGCGCTTGCGGTTGCTATCGGAACAGCACACGGCGTGTACAAATCCACGCCAAAACTTGATATCGGGCGTCTTTCGGAGATATCTGCCGCAGTAAAAACACCGCTGGTACTGCATGGAGGTTCCGGCCTCAGCGATAAGGATTTCAGAAACTGTATTCAGAATGGAATCAGCAAGGTCAACATTTTTACCGATATCAATCTGGCAACTCTGCAGGCGGCCGGCGAGGCATACGTCCCGGGAAAGGGGATGTCTGTTGCAATTCCGGATATTGTCAGCGCCATAAAGGAAGCGGCTTGTAAAAAAATGTTGGTTTTTGGCTCACAGAACCGAAGCTGAGATGGCTGATCTTCCCGTTCGTCTGGACCGCGCCGGTGCCTGGCGCGTCTATCTGGGAGGCAGTCTGATCAGGGAATTAAACGGCGAGCCCGGCACTAAAGACGACCATTTCCCGGAAGAATGGATCGTCTCAACTACCGCTGCAAAAGGCAATTGCGCAGAGGGCGGCGACGGACTCAGCCGTATCCTGCCGGACGGTTCCCTGACGCTGTCGGATTTGATCCGTACCGACCCGGTACGGTTTCTGGGCACTTCCTTTGTGAAGCGGAACGGTGAAAATACCGGAGTACTGTTAAAGCTTCTGGACGCGGCGGAGCGGCTGAATGTACAGATTCACCCGGATCGTGATACCGCGATGCAATACTGGAATTCTCCGTTCGGGAAGACAGAGTGCTGGCATTTTCTTTACGGCCGTCCTATTGAAGGGCAGTTGCCCCGGGTTTATCTGGGACTGCGTGAATATGTGACAAAAGACCTTTTGAGAAAGGCTTTTGAAAGTGAAGATTCACGTCGGATTCTTGATTGCATGTATAGCTTCCCGGCCGTTCCCGGCGAGACGGTTTTGGTTGACGGCGGAATCCCTCATGCTATTGGAGCGGGTTGCTTTTTGCTCGAATTGCAGGAACCGACGGATTTAACACTCCGCCTGGAGAAGGCAACAAGTTCCGGAACCCGCGTAGATGACGTGATATGTCATCTTGGAATGGGATTCGATGCGATGTTCGATTCAATACGCTATGAACATATGCCTGAGGATGAGATACGGCGCCGTTATTTCATCCCGCCCAAGGTCCTTCTGAAAGCGAACGGAGGGTGCGTCACGCAGCTGCTGGGATACGACCGGTGTCCTTATTTTTCTTTTGAACAGATTGATGTACAGACAGAACTGGAGGTGCGGGCATCTTCCGTTTTCTCAGGCCTGTTTATACTCTCCGGGCACGGTTTTCTGTCTGCCGTTCAGAGCCGTATCCCGCTTTCTCCCGGCGATCAGTTTTTTCTCCCGGCCGCAGCCGGTGACCTCCGGTTCACCGTGCAAAGCCCAATGCGGATGATTCGCTTTTATGGCCCGCAGACCGCATAAAGCCGATTTTCACTATCATCGGCGACACATAAAAAATGCTAAACAAGAGCAAAGCGATATTCTGGATGAAAGCGCAGGTTTTAGGATTTGGATGTTTTGTGTATTGGTGAAACGCTTACAGACATTATTACCCGCCCGGTTTCTCAGGTCTTTTTGAACAATGATTGCACCAGTGTGGAAGAGATTATCTTTAAGACGGGCGGAGATGCCCTGAACAACGCCATCGATCTGTCCGTCATTGGAAATTCCGTGACTTATGTGGGCCGGGTTGGCTCCGATTACAGCGGGGATTTCATTATCAGCACCTGCAGGGCCGCAGGTGTCGACATGGCGCACATTGTCCGTTCCGATGCCCCCCACACCAAAATGAATATTTTAATCGACGGGGAGGGGAACCGCGCCTTTTTCTATTATCCGGGCGCCTCAGCAGAGTTCTGTCTGGAGGATATCGACCTGTCTCTGCTCAACAGCTGCAGGATCCTGCAGATTGGCAGTACCTTCCATCTCCCGCGTTTCGACGGAATTGGCGCCGCCGCCCTCCTGCGCATGGCCCAGGAAAAAGGCGTTATCACATCCATGGATGTCACCAAGGACCCCACAAATAGATGGAATGAGATATTGGAGCCGTGTTATCCCTATTTGAACTATTTCCTTCCAAGCATTGAACAGGCCGAACTGTTGGCTTGTTCATCCGATATTTCAACCATTTCGGATTTTTTTATCAGCCGCGGCGTCCGCAACCTGGTTATCAAACTCGGTGATCGGGGTTGTTACTGCCGGACACAGGAAAAAGCGTTTACCTGCGGATGCTACAATGTACCAGTTGTGGAAACCACAGGTGCCGGCGACGCATTTGTCGCGGGCTTTCTGTCCGGCGTTCTGCGTAATCACTTAATTGAGGACTGTGTCCGCCTGGGGACTGCAGCTTCAGCCCATGTGATCCAGTTTGTGGGAGCTAATACAGGTATCTGTAATTTCGCTGCCCTTAAGGCATTTATCCGAGCGTCTGAAGAGCTTTCCATATGCTATCTGTAGCCACCTCGTTCAACAGATGCTAATACGACTATTCGATTAACCTTATGATAAAAAGCGGCCTGTTTCCCGCCCGGCGGCGTTATCCTCACGGGCAGGCGACAGCCCGCCGTCGTCGCCTGCCTTGCCAAGTATAAAACATCCGCACTTTTATTTTAGTATGATTTCACCAAGGTTATAGACCGATTTGCACAAAACTCGGACGGAAAAGGGCGCGGAGATGGAGTAGTGATTCCATCTCCGCGCCTTTTGTTTTGTGGTTCAGCTTTTAGTTGCCACTGTTAACCGATTAAAGGGAAGATAAGATTTGCAAGTAAATTTATTACCCTGCAAGACCGAGGAGGAAGCGGGCCGCCACCCGCCGGCGAGATCGCGGCAGGGCGCTAAATTAACCGCCAGGATGTCAGCTCTTTAGTGGGATAACAGTATCAGTGCATCCGTTATTAGGTTATTTTACAGAAACAAATAAGTTGTTTACATTCATAATCAGGCTGATCTTTCCGTCACCGAGGATTGTGCAGCCGGATATGCCGTTTAAATTAAACGAACATTTCTGTATGTATTCCGGGAAGGGTTTAACAACGACCTGCTGCTCCCCGATAAGACGGTCCACGAGTATGCAGAAGGTGCTTGAATCCGAGTCGATCATAACCAGAATGCCATCCGCGATATTCGTTTCGGCGGAGTCGATATTAAAGAATTTATAAAGACGCAGAATGGGATAACATTCACCGCGGATCATTATCATTTCATTGCCGTCGGGATCGAGAAAAATGTTTCTATTATTGGGGACGAACGCTTCCCGTATGGAAACCATAGGCGTTATAAAGCTCAGCGGGCCTACGGTCATTCTCATGCCGTCCACAATGGCGAGGGTGAGCGGGATGCGTATGGAAAATGTCGTCCCCTTATCGGCGGTGCTGTCGACAAAAACAGATCCGCCAAGTTTCTCAACGCATTTGCGGACAACGTCCATTCCAACGCCGCGCCCTGAGAACTCTGTAACCTCCTCGTTTGTGGAAAAACCCGGCATGAAAATATAGGAAAAGGCCTCTTTGTCGCTGATTTCATTTTCGGCCTTGCTTACTATCCCGTTCTCTGTGGCTTTTTTTATGATAGCGGAGCGGTCGAGGCCTCTCCCGTCGTCAGAGATGATAATCATGACGTCTTCTCCGACATTTTTCGCTTCAAGGGTCACATGGCCCTTTTCCGGCTTACCCTTTTTCAGACGCTCCGCAGCGGGTTCAATACCATGATCAACAGAATTGCGGATAAGGTGCATCAGCGGGTCGGACAAATTATCAATAATATTCTTGTCAACTTCCGTCTCCTCTCCGATGAGAATAAGGTCAACATCTTTCGACAGTTTTTTGCTTGTATCGCGTACGATGCGCTGCATCTTATGAAATACGGTGGAGAGAGGGAGCATGCGTATGGACATTACGATACCCTGAAGCTCTGAAGTCAGACCCCTGAGCTGCCGTGCGGCCGTTTCAAAACTGCTCAGCTGAAGTCCCGCCAGTTCCGGGTTTTTTGTTACCATAGCTTCCGTTGTGACAAGCTCTCCGACGAGATCCAGCAGGCTGTCAAGCTTACTCACGTTTACGCTTATAAAGTTTTGCTTAATTACAATCTCCTGTCCGGAAGGCACCGTATGGTTTTTTTCGTTGTTATCGGCAGAAGCGGTTTTGCGAACGCGCATTTTTTCAGGCAGTTCCTCACAGTCGTCCTCAATAGGGATTACGCTGTACTTTTTGACAAACAGAGTCTCATTCAGAAGTTTCTTCAGGTCATCCGGATTTTCCCAGGACTGCACAAACAGGGTAAAGCCGTTTGCGGCGATATATTCACGCGAGGCCTCGCTTTCAAGTTCTTCGGGTTTGTACAGGACCTTTGAACACACTTTTTCAAGAGATACGGCGACACCCAGCGCGCGGATGTGTTCCATTTGACAGTCTTCTTCGAATTGAACTTTTACTTTGTAACAGGGAAGATGACCGGCAGGAGCGTTATCTGAGGCAGTGGGAGATTCTGCGGGAGAGGCGGCGGCTGCAGCGGGAATGGCCGCGCTCTGAAAGGAGACATGTTTAAGACATTCGTTTATGTCCCCGATAAGCCTGTCCGGAATGCCGTCCGCTTCCCGGCCGGTTTGGAGTTTGGAAAGTTCTCCCTTGATAAAATCGATGGCGCTGAGGACAATATTGAAAATTTCACTCCAGTTTCCGCATGTCGCTTTCCGGTCCCTTATACTGGAAAATAAATCTTCAACCGAATGAGAAATTCTATACAGATTGTCAAACGACATCATGGAAGACGAGCCCTTTATCGTATGCATGATACGGAAGACTTCGTCAATTTGGCCGGAGGAGAGAGCCTCTCCTTTTTCGCCATCCAATAGAAGTTCTTCCAGATTTTCCAGAAGCTGCTGGCTTTCAAACAGATACACATCAAGCATTGAATCATCGCTCATTTTTTTCACCCGCTTTAGTTTTTTAGAAGGAATAAAGAAACTATGCTAATTTAGTTTTTTAAGGGCGGACAGGAGCCCGTCCTCTTTAAATGGCTTTACAATAAATCCCTTGGCGCCGGACAGGACCGCGTCGCGTACGATAGTCTCCTGGCCCATGGCGGAAACCATGATAACTTTGGCCTTTGGGTCCTGGCTGACAATTGTCTTCATAGCGTCAAGACCGCTCATTTCCGGCATAGTTATATCCATTGTAACGATGTCCGGGCTAAGTTCTTTATACTTTTCAATTGCAACCGCGCCGTTTTCCGCCTCGCCCACCACCTCATAGCCATTCTTGGATATCATGTTTTTTATTGAGATCCTCATAAAAGCCGCGTCGTCAACAATTAGAACCTTTACCATTTTTTACCTCCACTATTAAAGTTAATCTTATATAAATTTATCCTTTTTTTATTCTACTGGTTTTATACAAACAGCAGGCGGTTATCTACAGAATCTTTTCTCCGTGGCCGATGGTTTTGATTCGAAGCTGTCCGTTTGCCGTGTTAAGTTCTATTGTGCGTCCGTAATTACCGCCTGTGTCGTTTGCCAAAAGTCTTATTCTCTCTTTTTTCAGAATTTCCAGGCACATTTCAACATTCCTCTGCCCAACCATGAAAATGTTGCTTTTACCGCCCGCGGAAAACATATTTGCTCCCCCTGCGATCTTAGCCACCATGGAGCTCCTCTTCACGCCAAGTGCGGACAGCCTTCTGATCAGCTCCGGTATTCCGGTATCCGCAAATTTGGCCGGGTTTGTGTTTTTTTCAGTATTGTTTGAGGGCAGAAGCACGTGGACAAGACCGCCGGCCTGGGCAGACGGATCATAAATCGTTACCCCCACGCATGATCCAAGTCCGATCGTAGTGATAATTTCCGGACTTTTGGCAATCTGCAGCTCGGCTATCCCTACGACAATTGTACTCATCTATAATATAACCCCCAACGATTTCATCAGTTTTTTATAGGACTTCCGATCCGGCAGAAGGAAAAAATTACATGACGTATTATCCTGCGCGTCTGAGAACCGCGTTTCAAAAAACAGAGCCGAGTCGCCTGCTTTTCCGCATTCTATTGCAACGACGCTGAGCATAGCCCCGGCCATATCGACGCACATATAGGGAATTGAAGGGACAATGACAAGGCCGGTGAGAGAGGAGACAGCCGACAGATAAGAGCCGGCAAGAATATTCATTACCTCGCCGAGCGCCGACATGTCGAGCTCGGACAGGCTGCCGATATCCGCAGTTCCCGTATTTTTGTTACGGCCGCAGATAACACAGGCCATGTTGTAAGCCTCGTTTATCCCGAGAATCAGCATTATCTGCCCCGTGAGGTCGCCGGACATGTCCACCACGCCGCCCACGACGGGACTGTCGGGCGCGCCCGACAGTCCCGGAATATCAGTGAGCGGTACTATTTTTACTTTTGGGACGCTCATTTCGACTGTTCTGCCCAGCATACCGGACAATGCAGTGGCCGCGTTCCCCGCTCCGATATTGCCGATTTCACAGATTATATCAATTTGTGCAGAATCTATTCCGTCAGATTTATCAAGCAAAGAGATCCCCCCTACAAGATTTTATTAAACCATTTTAAAGTGGCAGCGAATGCCTTGCCGCATCCGGCGGCAGGTGTTTGCAAATTAAATCTCATACGACTATTTGATTGAGATCATGAAAATAAAAACGAGGATGATTTTTGCCCGGCAAGGCAGCCGACGACGGCGGGTTGTCGCCCGTACAGAAGAATAACGCCGCCGGGCGGAAAAGGGGCCGCATTTTATTATCAGGTTAATCAAATAGCGGTATCAGGTGCAAAAAGTGCGGATGCTATTATGGCTCAACTAATATTTCGTAATTATTTGCCGATAAATTAACTATAAAGGAGAAATTTGTTTATACATTTACAATTTTCCTTTCTGTCCTTAAACGGACATGGATTTCAGGAGAGCTCAGGAGCTCTTTGGTTAACGGATGTGAGTTACGGTATGCAGATCATTTTAAATGGAACCGAATTGGAAAATGCTTATGCTGCGGGAAGCGCTCTGCCCACGTCCGGCCTGACCGGAAACGGGCTTGAAGCGGGCAGTACGTTTGAAGCCGCAGTCATTTTCGTATCCGGCTCAAATGTTAACATTAAGCTTGAAAACGGAGGCGTCATAAGGGCGTCTCTTGATGGGCAGGTTCCGCTTGCCGAGGGGGACAAGGTGCGCTTTTTCGTCAGTGAGAACGACGGGCAGCGTATCGTCCTTATACCGGAGGAGATAATTTATGGCGGAGCTGTAATAAATTCTGAGCAGACCCTTGCCGAAACCGCTGTTTATGACATTAAAAAAAATCCGGAAGTGATACAGGCACTGAAAAACTGCGGTTATCCGGTGGACTCCGATCTGGCCGGCCGGGCTGAAGCCATACTGGCCGACTATCCGCAGACGAGGGCGGAGACTGCTGTTTTTATTGCCGCAAACAATATCCCTGTGACGCCGCAGAACCTACAGATAGCCGATTCGCTTTTCAGATCGGATTTTGAGATCGGGCGGGAAATCGATGCTGTTTTCGAAGTGCTTTTCAAATTGACGGGCAATTTCGCGGATAAAAAATTCTCGGGCTTAACTCAAAGACCGGTAGGAGATCACCCCGAAGCAGACTCTGGGCGGGGACTGACCGGCAGACCATTTCGCCCGGAAAACGGTATGGAGCAAGCCGGTGCTGACGTTATGCCGGGCAAATCAAACGGCACTGCGCGGGCAGGATTCGGTCTGGTCGGCAATAAGACTGATGAAATAAACAGGGAAAAAAGTCAGGTCGGGGAGCGCGCTGAAACATACACGGCCAGAGCGGGCACAAACGGGGAGAAAGCCGGAGGTGAGCGGCAGGCGCGGCCCGGAGAAGAGACGATCCGCGGAGAAAACAGGGCTTTGCTTTCGCCTGATGGAAATAGAGCGGAAAGCGGCCATATGACACCAGCCGGCGAAGCCATGAGGCAGATTTTCAGTATTATAGCTGAGGGTAATGGCGGGAGTCAGCCATATGACCCGGAAAAAATACAAGGTCTCGCTGATGCTTTTTTTACTCAGATTGATAAGGACTGCACGGGAGGGACGCTGAAGCAAGCCGCAATGGCACTGCCGGTAAGATTTGAGATGCTCAGTAAATTCCTTGCCGGCCACGCTGTTTCCGGAGGAGCGGAAGCTGCCGGTGAAATAAACAGTCTTTTAGCCGCCGCGGGAATCTTCAGGAGTATCTTACCTTTTGCTTATATGCAAATGCCTGTGCGCACGAATAATGGGCGCGGGACAGCGCAGCTTTATGTCTATCGGCGCAAAAGGGGGGCCGGGACGGGTATGCGCAGGGATCTAAGCGTCATCCTTACGCTCCAAACGGCCGGAATGGGTCATATTGAAGTTTACATGCGTATTAACGGCGGCGGTGTTTCCATAAAATTCATGGCCGGGCGGGAGGAGATTTCGGATTATATCCGGGAGCATACTGTAAAGCTTTATAGGATGCTGTCGCGCGGTGGGTACCGGATGTCCGATATCCGGTTCGGAGTGTCCGTTAAGCGGACGACACCGATCATTGCTCAGACTGTTTTCCAGCAGGACGATTTTGGTGAAAAACGAAAAATCAATATCACAGTATGAAAAAGCGGCGTTTACACAGGCTGCGCTTTTGTAAAAACAAATTTATCGTATTATATAAAACCGGGATGTGATACAATGTGGACAAGGTCATAGTGAATTACGGCGATGAAATTCCTCCGGAAGTTTTTGAATTAGCGGTACAGATCATGCGGTTTATCGGGGATCTCGATGAAGAATTTCTGCAGAGCGGTAAGAGGAGCACGGAAGATGAGTGATATTTCGGTGGAAGGCGCGCGCGAAAAAATAGGAAGCACGGCAGGCGGCGCGATAAATACTGATGCGGTACAGGCGCTGAATTCTGATGCGAATGCACAGGACTTTGCAATTCTGATGTCGGATATGCTCAAAACGCAGGCAACGGCACAGCTTGCGACGGCGATGCCCGGCGGGGGAATGTCGGGTACAGATTATTTTTCCGGCGGAACCGATATGAGTACATATTTGTTGAGCTCGCTGTTCGGCGCCGTTTCAAATGGGGATGATATTGATCCGGAACTTGCATCACTGCTTTTGTGCGCGCTCACGGGTGCCGATTCGGGCGCATTCGGCTCTGCTCTTACGGCGGGCACCGGGAATATAGATATCGGAACCTCCGGTTTGGATATGTTGAGAACGGTTTATCCGATGTCAGATAATGCCGGGGGCCGGGCGGTGCCGGAGAACGCGTGGGTGGCCGCTTCACCTGAAATAACCGGGAATGCAAGCTGCCGCAGCGCTGATCTGTTAAACAAAATAATCGGGCAGTTCGACGTGGAATCAAGCGTGAGGTATCAGCCTTACAAGCATGGAAGCGACACGTACTGCAATATTTTCGTCTGGGATGTGACAAGCGCGCTGGGCGCGGAGATTCCGCACTACATAGACGCCGCGACCGGCAGTCCCAGAAATTATCCCGATGTGAACGGCGCTGCCGAACTGGGAGCCAATGGGACATACGACTGGCTTGCCGGATACGGGAAAGAATACGGATGGACCGAAGTCAGCGCTGAAGAAGCGCAGAATTACGCAAACAGTGGCTATCCGGCAGTCACCGCCTGGAAAAACACAAGCGGCGGCGCGGGACATGTTCAGGTCGTATGCCCTTCCAAAGACGGGAAGTATGATACGGTAAGGGGAGTGACGGTAGCTCAGGCGGGGAGTAATAACTACGAATATGCGCATCTCTCTTCTACTTTCAGCAGCAGCCGCTTACCACAGGTGAAATACTACGTACACGCGTAAAGGGCCGGCATCCGCCTTTATGCGTAAATGAAAAATAAATTTTCCCCGGTATTTTCCGTTTCGGAAAATACCGGGGAAAATGCTGTGCAGAAGCATTTTTTTTGCTATCAGGAAGCCGGCGGACAATACCCGGCAAAAAAATATTACCCTGGCACAAAAGCCGGTCAGCAAAAAACGATTTTACCAACAGTTCCTAAAGTTTATCATATATATAACGATAATAATTGTAAAGAACATCGGGCAGAGGTTAATGCCTTAATATTTTTTTTAAGGGGGGCTGTGCATGTCTGAAGTGAGTTCGGCGTACAGCAGTACTTCCAGAATTACCGGTTTATATTCGGATCTCGATACCGACGCGATCATAGAGGATCTGCTGCAGATTCAGCAAAACAAGGTGGATGCGAAGAGCCAGGAAAAAACCACTCAGGAGTGGTACAGTGACGCACTTGACAGCGTTAATGATCTTGTCGAGAATTTTCGGAGCACATATCTGAGCGCGCTGACAAACGGCAGTATGCTTTCATCATCAACCTATAAAAGCTTTACGGCAGAAATTACCGGCGGCAGTACGACAGCCGTATCCATAAGCACAGCCACCGGAGCCCTTACCGGCAGTTATACGATCGACTCTATCACTCAGCTGGCGGAAAACGCCGCCGTATCCAGTACCTCTAAAATCTCGTCGGATGGGACAAACATTTCCGAAAGCAACACCACCAAGCTGGCAAAGCTGGATTTTGCGACGGATTTGGAATTTGATTCAGAAAGAAAAATTTCCTTCAGCATCAATGGAAAAAAGTTCTCTTTTGACGAGGATGATTCGCTGCAGAGCATGATCAATACCATAAACGCCGATGAGGACGCTGGTGTCACCATGAAATACAGCCGCCTTACCGATACGTTTACAATCACGGCGGACGAGGGCGGCGCGGACAGTTCCGTTACCGTCAGGAACATTTCCGGCAATGCCTTTGGGAGTAACAGCGCGTTCGGAATAGGGGCGGGTTGTACCGACGATGACGGTTATGGCACGAAGGGACAGGATGCTATTGTGTCCATTGAGGGAGTTTCCGTTATAAAGGACAGCAATGAATTTACGATAGACGGTATTACTTATAATCTCAAAAATACTTCTGAGGAAGAAATCAACTTCGACATAAGCAGAGATATCTCCTCAACGGTGGAGAGCATCAAATCCTTTATTGATGCCTACAATGAGCTGGTCGATGGATTGAACAGCCTTTTGGATGAAAAGGATTATTCCCACGACTATGAGCCCCTGACCAGCGATCAGGAGGATGAGATGAGCGATGCTGAAATAGAGTCTTGGAATACTAAAGCGAAGAGCGGGCTTCTCCGCGGAAACGATGATCTCGAGTCCTTCATGAGAGGTTTGAAAAGCGCATTTACTTCAGTCCTTGGCGGTACTGGGAGTACGGCGTCTTCTATTGGCATTGCCTCCGCAAGCTATTTTTCCTCCGACTCGGGCAAGATTCTGGTGGACGAGGATAAGCTCACCTCCGCCCTGGAGAAAAATCCGGAAAGAATCATTTCAATGTTCACCGAGTCCGATGATGACGCCCAGGGACTTATCTATAAAATTTTCGACTCCGTGAATACCTACCTTGATAAGCTGGACGACGACATAGACAGTACCGGAGATAAGATAAACAAATTGGAAAGCAAGATAGATGATATGAACGATGATCTGAGCGATATGGCGGAGAGGTATTACAATAAATTTTCCGTTATGGAAGAGGCCCTGAGCAGGCTTAATTCCCAGGCCAGTATGCTTTCATCATTGTTCTCGACATAAGATTATTGTCCCATTCTATAGATTTGACACCATATCTGGAGGAAGTAATATGCTGTATATTGGACAGGATCCCCGCAGGGAATACCTGAAACAAAACGTAATGACGGCAGGCCCTGCCGGGCTTATCGCAATGCTGTATGACGCTTGCATCAAAAATATTAAGCTGGCCGAGATTTCCTATGAGGAGAAGAAGGACATCTGCGCCACAAGCAACTACCTTTTAAGAGCACAGAAGATTGTAAGCGAGCTTATCTCATGCCTTGATATGAGTATGGAACTTTCAAGCAGCCTTCTGCGGATATATGAGTTTATCCTCCGGGAACTGAGGATAGCAAACGCGAAAAAGGATATGAAGAAGCTTGATCCGCTCATTCCGATACTGGAGTCGATGCGGGATACATGGCGCGAAGTCGACGGACTGCAGAGAAAGAGCATGACGGTGGAGTGCTGACGATGGACAGCGGGAGGCATGTCGGACAGCCTGCTCCTGATCTTCAGAAAAGCAGGCTGCGGGCGGCAAAAAAGCTGCTCCGGATAATGGAAGAACATAATGGTAAAATTGAGGACGAAGCCGACTTTATGGAGAATCTATCAAGAAGGCAGGAAGTTATCGTCGAAATTCTCTCCCTGCAGAAGCAGCTCAAGGAGATACGGCGGTTGGGAGCGTACGCTGTTTTACCGGAAGAAGAGGAAACCGCGGCGCAGGCGGACAGCGTTCTCCTGCGTATACGGGAGCTGAATCAGAAAGATATCGACGAGGTGAGCAAACACCTTCAGCTGTATAAAATCGGATTTGCGCGGCTGAAAATGGAGAAAAAGGGACTCGAGGCATATCAGAAAAGCGGTGCTTATCCAGAAAAACGGCATTTTGATGCGCACGGTTAGATCATCCGGGGCAATTGAAGAATATACGGCGCGGGGAGATTGCAAGTGAAGGTAAAAAGTTTGGGGACGGTTTCAAAAGGCGCTGATCTGGATTTTATTGTAGAGCGCAGAAGAGATGCGTCTGATTCGCAGCAGTCCTTTGACAGGCACCTGAAAAGCCTGGGGCAGGAGCTGTATGAGGAACGTATGGCCGAGCTGGCAGTGGAAATTGAAGAACAGGGACAAAGGCTTAAGCAAAAAGCTGACATTGCGGAAATGGAGCGGTACAGAGAACTGATAGCACAGCTCCTCAGTGAAGTTGTGAGCGGCGCCTATGCCTTTCGGAAGGAAAAGACTATAAACGCGAGGGGCAGGCTTAAAGTCTGCGCTACGATATGCAAGATTAATCAGAAATTGGAAGAAATAGCGGAAAGAATACTGACGGGTTGTAAAGACAGTATTGAAATTATCAGCAGAATCGACGATATAAGAGGGCTTATTATCGATATGATGCTTTGAGTGTTCGGCTGATTTTTTGATTTGAATATAGTTAATTGCGGTGGGGAATCCCTTAATACTGCCGTTTCAAATACTGTTATCCCCCCTTTAATGGAATAACGGTATTATACCGTACCAAAGGATGTACGGCTTGCGTTAAAAATGGCATTGCAGCCCATAACAATCCGGGAGGAGATCAAAAAATGCAGGATATCATGTTATCCGAAGTCAAAAATGAAGAAACGCAGGGGAAACATCTGATTTTTTCAATCTGTGATGTGCATTATGGAATAGAAATCGAATATGTAACCGAAATCATCAGTGTTCAGCCGATTACGCCTGTGCCAAATACCCCATGCTATGTCAAAGGGATTACAAACATCCGCGGCACGATTGTGCCGGTGGTCGATATGAGGGCAAGGTTCAAGCTGGAGGAGGTCCCATATGATGAGAGGACCTGCATTGTCCTGCTCAGCAAGGAAAATGTAAATATTGGTCTTATCGTAGACGCCGTCGCGGATGTAATTTCGTTTTCCGCAGATGATCTTCTCCCTCTGCCGACGGGCAGCACGACGGATAAGAACAAGTTCCTTAAAGGCATAGGCAAATGTGACGGCGAGGTAAAACAGATAATTGATATAAGCAAAATATTCGATACTTAGGGAGCAGATTATTTTCTGCCATTTGATCCAAAAAGCCTCGTTAATAAAACAGGTATTGCCTGTGCTTTTTGAACGAACTGACGAAAAAGCCTCTCACTCCGTCCGGTGCGATTTAATCAGCGGCTCATCAGGCATAAAACAGCATTTTAATATAAATAATTTTGACCGCCGGGAGGCAAAAACGAATTAAGCGGTAAAAGGCTGTTATATCAATATTATGATTCAACGGAGATTTGTAATCTATGAAAATATATGAACAGGACTTCAGACGTATTGCCGATTATATGCTCAGCAATTACGGAATCAATCTGGAAAATAAAATGACGCTGATCAGTGGGCGGCTTTCAAATCTGGTGATGAAATCGAAGTTCCAGAACATGCACGATTACATAGAGTACATGCTGGGGGATCCGACAGAGGAAGAGGTAAGCTTGCTGGTGGCTAAGCTCACCACAAATTATACTTTTTTTATGCGTGAACCCCAGCATTACGAATTTCTGGAAAAGACAGTCCTTCCGGGTATAACGGCCAGAAACAAATTGGGTGAACTTAAGATATGGAGCGCCGGATGTTCATCCGGGGAAGAGCCGTATTCCATAGCGATAACCGTTAAAAAATATCTGGAATCAACGGAAGGAAAATGGAGCTCAAAAATACTTGCCACGGATATTTCGGATAATGTGCTGAAACAGGCGCGCTTGGCCGTTTATGATGATATGCAGATAAAAACGCTGGAGCAATATTCCAAGGAAAGATATTTTACCGGGCTCCCCAACGGACAGCATAGGGTTTCAGATGAAATAAAGCAGATGGTCAGATTTGAAAAGTTCAATCTCATGAATGACTTTTCAAGATTTCACCGGAAGTTTGATATAATTTTTTGTCGTAATGTCATGATCTATTTTAAAACCGAGACTAAGCAAGCGCTTGCCGGCAAATTTTATGACATGCTCGAGCCGGGCGGATATTTTTTTGTCGGCCTGAGCGAAACGCTTTATAACATAGATACCAGGTTCAAGTTTATAAAGCCGGCAATTTATCAGAAACCAATAAACTAAAGAACGAGAAAATATATTTGCGGTAAGAGGTCATTTGTCTTCACGGACAAATGACCTCTTTATAATCAAACAGACGGTTATTATACTGTTAAACCGTTAAAGGGGGGCAAGTATTGCGCGGGAGTTTTTTACCCTGCAAGGCCGAGGCGCTCAGCCGTCCGCCGCCGCCGAGAATGCGGCAGGGCGGAAAATTAACCGCCAAGATGTCCACTCTTTTAGTGGGATAACAGCATTGTTGACTTACGTTCGACAAAAAATGACAAAATTTTCATTTTGTATAGACTTAAACAAAAAAATATGGTAAATTCTATAAAGCAGAAAGGAGTATGCGATATGTGGGATAAGTTGTTTTCGACAGTTAACGGCCTTGGAAAAGGCGTTGACGCAACATGGCTTCGCAATGAAGTAATAACCAACAATATTGCAAATGCCGATACGCCCGGTTTTAAAGTTTCTGAGGTGAAATTCGAGGATGTTATGGCTCAAGCGGTTTCTTCAGGCGGATTTGAACTTAAGACAACCAGACAGGAGCATGTTAACGGCATAAGGAATGCTGTCGGAAATGTGGAACCGGTGGTAACGACGGATGAGAACACATCATACAGAAGTGATGAAAACAATGTTGATGCTGAAGCCCAGATGACCGCGCTTGCACAAAATAGCCTGGAATACTACACGTTGGTAAATAAAATAAATTCAGAATTTGAAAAACTGAATATGGCAATCAGCGGGCAATAATTAATTCTATAACAACGTTTAGGGTAACACAATAAAATACCAAAATGTGCAAAATATTCTAAAAATATTGACAAATCAATTTTGCGCATTGTATATTATCCTTAACACTATTCGACAAAATACGACATAATTAACAATTTCATAATTGGAAAAGGCAAACCTGCCGAAAGGGAGGGACGCAAAGCCATGGGTCTAAAGTTTTTTTATGAACAATGACAGCCGGTTGCCGATGAATTTATTTGTATTAATTAAACTTTTAATTAGTGCATAAACCGACTTGAGATAAAAATTCATTTAGGCGTCTAAATGATTTTTTATTTTTTTTTGCAATTTTATAAATATGGTTCAGAATTAATGCAATTTTGTTAAGAAAGGTGGAAAATGCTGTGGGATTTCTTAGCTCCTTGGAAATAAGCGCGTCCGGACTTACGGCACAGCGCCTGCGAATGGATGTCATTTCGGAGAATATAGCCAATATAGACACCACGCAGACGGACGCCGGGGAACCGTATCGCCGCAAATATGTGGTTTTCAAAGAAAAGCAAGCCGATGATACGACTTTTTCAGCCTTTATGGCCGGAGCGGATGTGAAAAGGGCAGGCGGCGGAGTCAGCGTTTCCAGTATAGGGGAGGATCAGTCGGATTTTACACTTGAATATGACCCCACAAATCCGGATGCCAACGCGGACGGATATGTGGAAAAGCCCAATGTAGATCTGGCACAGGAGATGGTTGATATGATTTCGGCTTACCGCTCATACGAAGCAAACGTCACCGCGTTCAACGCGACAAAGGATATGGCGGTAAAGGCGCTTGAAATAGGCACATAATGTGCGGAGATAAACAGTAAGGGGGTAAATTATGGACATTTCTTTATTGTCGGCAGCCGGCACAGCGAATTTAACCGATAAAATGGGAGGCCTGTTAAGCGGCGCATCCGCAGAAAACGGAACAGGTTTCGCAAGTATATTTAAAGATGCGCTCAGCCTCGCGGAAAGTACGGAATCGCAGGATAAAAGTTCCACACTTGACCTTCTGACGGGAGAAGCGGACGATATTGCGGGCGTGCTTATCGATGCGCAGGAGTCGGAGATCGCGCTGAGCCTTACAATCCAGCTGAGAAATAAGTTGATGGAAAGTTATAACGAGATCATGAATATGCAGGTTTAACCCTTTCGGCATCCTATAATTGTATCGTTATTATTTCAACATTCTTTATAGGTTAATATCGGAGCAAAATACAAATTCTGCTCCGATATTAAGATTATCGGAAGAAGGAGCGCCAATTGGAAGATTTTTTAAACATCGCAGGAATGCTGGCGGTGATGCTCCTTGTAATATTCGCGGCTTATTACGCAACGAGATTTGTGGCTCTTAAGACAAGGACGGGGTTTGGAAAACCCCGCTATTTTAAACTGATTGACAGGTTCAACATTTCCAAAGACAAGATGATTGTCCTTGTTTCCGTCGGGCAAAACGCATATCTGGTAGGGATCACAAATCAGACGGTAACGCTCATTGATACGATCGAACTATCGGACATTAAGCAGCAGGAAAAGCCGTCTGAGGAAGCGAAATTTTGTTTTAAGCCAGGTATGCGTGACTTGAGCTTCAGAAGTTTTCTGAATCAGGTCAAAGTAAACAGCGGTTACAGCGCCGATAACGGCGCCGAAAGCGGCGTCGGAAACGGAGACGAGAACAATAATGCGGAATAATTATTACGCCTGCCGCTTGGCGGAGCATGACAATGATAACAAATCCGGCATAAGAGGGCGTCGTTTATCTAAAATATTATTTACTGCCGTATTGACTGTAATCATAGGCGCCTCTCTTTCTGTCTGCGCGTTAGCTGCTCCCGAGGATGTGGTGAAATCGGTTTTTGGGAACAATGCTCAGACGCTCGATATTGTAATTCTGCTTACCGCCTTAGCGCTCATCCCCTCGCTTCTTATATGTCTGACCAGCTTTACAAGAATTATTATCGTCCTGTCTTTTGTAAGAAATGCTATAGGTATGCAAAATGTGCCGCCAAATCAGGTTCTGATAGGTTTGGCGCTTTTTCTGACCTATTTCGTCATGCATCCGGTGATTTCGGAGATCAACACGACGGCATATGTCCCATATTCGCAGGGTCAGATCAGCACGGAGGAGTTTGCTCAAACCGCTATGGAGCCGATTCGGGAGTTTATGTTGGGGCAAACTTATAAAACCGACCTGAATTTTTTTGCCGAACTTGACCATATCGAAAGTGCCGACGACATTTCAGAAATTCCGAACAGGGTTGTGATCCCTTCTTTTCTGACAAGTGAGCTGAAGAGAGCGTTCCAGATCGGATTTTTTATCTACATACCTTTTATTGTGATAGATATGGTGGTGGCAAGCACGCTTATGTCCATGGGCATGATGATGCTGCCGCCCGCAATGATCTCACTTCCTTTCAAGGTACTTTTGTTTGTGCTTGTGGATGGCTGGCAGCTCACGCTTGGGACTCTGATAAAAAGCTTTTTATAGAATGCCCGGTCAAAATTTTGGCTTTAGCCTGTTGGGTTGACGGGCGGGGCTGTTTCCCACCACGGCTGAAACCGTGTAAAGTGAAAGGAGCGATACCGTCTATGATCAGCCAGTCAGAAGTCATTTCAATTATGAGAGAAGCGATTTTAACGACCATAACCTGTGCCGCGCCGATGCTTGTGGTGGCTATTGCCATCGGGCTTATCGTGTCCATATTTCAGGCGACAACTCAAATAAACGAACAGACGATCAGCTTTGTTCCCAAATTGTTGGGGATACTTTGTGCCATTCTGATATTTGGCGGATGGATTCTGGGGAACCTGTCGGATTTTACCATCAGGCTTTACCAGTCGATCATCTCATATGTAGGTTAAGATTTGGAAGCGGCAGCCCTGAAGATTTACTTATGCTGCGAACCCAATTTAATAAATGAAATTTGCAGCCGGCGCCGTGGAAAAGCACAGCAGGTGCTGCTGCTGTCCGGTTATAACTGCTTACGGAGGCCGTGATGGAGGAGATTGTCAATCAGATATCGGGTCATTTTGACTACGTGCTGCTGCTGTTTCTCAGAGTGAGCGGACTTATTATGCCCTCTCCCATTTTTGGACGCAAAAACGTACCCAATCGGATTAAAATAGCCTTTTGCACGCTGCTTACTTATCTTTTTTTAACAGCCTGTCCCATCCCCGAGCAGGGCATTGAAGCTTCGACACTTCTCGGTTATTTTCTGATGTGCGCAAAAGAGCTTCTTTTCGGCCTTTCTCTCGGTTTTGTTATGACAATGTTTTTTGATCTTGTATATTCGGCCGGCCAGCTCATGGACATGCAGATTGGTTTCGGCATCGTAAGCGTATATGATATCCAGAACAATTCGCAGGTACCGGTTGTCGGAAATCTGCTTAATATTATTCTGCTTATTCTTTTCTTTGGCGTAAACGGCCATCTGAAGCTGGTCTCGATTATTTATTCCACAATCGAGAGAGTGCCAATCGGCCATGTACAGATAAACACGGATATTGCGGCGGTGGTTATGGCGGTTTTTGCCAAGTCGTTTGTCCTGGCCGTCATGGTTGCTATGCCGCTTCTGGCCTCCGGTATCGTTCTGGAATTCATCATGGGCGTACTTATCCGCGCCGTACCGCAGATAAACATGTTCGTCATCGGCATACCGGTCAAAATTTTTGTGGGTCTTCTGGTGCTTGCGGCTTCAGTTCCGGTATTTGTCGGGCTGAGTAATACAATATTTACTGCTATGTTCAGCGCCGCAGAAAAAGTATTTGATACATTTGGGGTAATGAATTGAGTGAGAAGGGTGGAAGTGAACGCACAGAAAAAGCGACAAAAAAGAAAAAGCAAAAGGCCAGAGAAGAAGGACAGGTAGTCAAAAGCAGAGAGATCACTACTGCGTTTTCATTAATCACATTGACCGGCTTCTTGTATATTGCCTGGAATCAATTTTTAGTCAGCGCAACAGGCATGATGGCCAATGATCTTTCTGAGAGCATCATTTTGGATTCGTCAGTAAAGGTTGACACGAATACAGTCATGCACGCGTATGCCGGCGCGCTTAACGATGCCGTCGGGATCATATGGCCGGTCTTATTGATAGCGCTGCTGAGCGCAGTTCTGATAAACGTTGTGCAGACGGGTTTCATTTTCAGCACAAAGGCCATTATGCCGAAATTCAGCAGAATAAATCCCATCGAAGGCTTCAAAAAAATTTTCTCATCCCGATCGCTTGCCGAGATGCTTAAAGCGCTGCTTAAAATATCCTTTCTGTGCTATTTCGCGTACTCGGAATATATGGACATCATTGCAAAGTTTCCGGCAATGATGAACCAGGATATATCTTACGCGTTTTCAAAATTTATGGTAATGGCGATGCGGATCGGTCTGAAAATGGGCGGCATCCTCGTCGGAATAGCCTGTATAGATTACTTCTATCAGTGGTGGCGGTATGAGAAAGATCTGATGATGACAAAACAGGAGGTCAAGGAGGAATACAAGCAATTGGAGGGAGATCCCCAGATCAAGGGCATGATCAAACGAAAGCAGCGGCAGATGAGCAGAATGCGCATGATGAAGCAAATGCAGGAAGCTGACGTGGTAATAACCAACCCGACGCATTATGCCGTGGCCATAAGATATAACGAAAACGAGGACAAGGCTCCTCTGGTGCTTGCCAAGGGCGCCGATTATGTCGCGGGTAAAATAAAGGAAAGAGCAAGGGAACTGTCAATTGAAATTGTTGAGAACAAGCCTGTGGCTCAGGCGCTGTTTAAATACTGTGAAGTGGGGGACGAAATACCCAAGGATATGTATCAGGCGGTCGCCGAGATACTTGTATATGTGTATAAGATGAGAAACAAGGCAAAAGGAGCGGGCAGATGAAGGCAGCGGACATTTTTATAGCATTCATTGTACTGGCTGTAGTAATGCTTCTCATTATCCCAATCGGCACGGCGGTTCTGGATGTGCTCCTGATTGTAAATATTGCGCTCTCTATTTTCATTCTCCTTACCACGCTGTACATAAAGGACCCGCTGGAGTTTTCCATACTGCCGACGCTTCTTCTGATAACGACGCTTTACAGGCTTGCACTCAACGTATCATCCACGAAGTTGATTTTAGGCAACGGGGGAAACGCGGGAAAAGTTATTTCAACCTTCGGCAGCTTTGTTATAGGCAGCAATCTTGTGGTTGGAATCATCGTTTTTCTCATTATCATAGCCATACAGTTTATTGTCATAACCAAGGGCGCCGAGCGCGTTGCCGAGGTGGCGGCGAGGTTCACACTCGACGCCATGCCGGGCAAGCAGATGTCGATCGATGCTGACCTCAACACCGGAGCCATTGACGAGGCGACGGCCCGGAAAAGACGCTCTGACATACAGAGGGAAGCTGATTTTTACGGGGCTATGGACGGCGCCAGTAAATTTATCAAAGGCGACGCGATCATCGGAATAATCATTACGCTGATAAATATCATCGGAGGCCTTATCATCGGCGTCGCGATAGACGGACAGGAAATATCAATCGCCGTAGGCTTATATACACTCGCCACAGTCGGCGACGGTCTGGTAAGCCAAATCCCGGCTCTGCTCATATCCACATCCACCGGCATTGTGGTGACGCGCGCAACCTCGGAGAACAGCTTCGGCGTGAGCGTTTCAAAGCAGCTTTTCGACAAGCCGTATGTTATGATAGGGGCAGGCTCGATTCTGGCGGCAATGAGTCTGATTCCGGGCCTTCCTAAGCCGCCCATGCTGTTTCTGTCGGGTCTCCTTATCATATTTGGATACACCTCGATAAGCAAACAGAAAAAAAAGGAAGGTGAGAGCACGCAGGAGCATGCTCAGACTGCCGCCAATGAAAAGCGGAAGCCTGAAAATGTGGCAAGCCTTTTGAAGGTGGAGCCCATAGAGCTGGAGTTCGGATACGGAATAATACCGATGGTGGATACCAGCCTGGGGGGAGACCTCCTGGAGCGCGTGGTCATGATACGCCGGCAATGCGCGCTGGATATGGGTATAATCGTGCCTTCCATAAGGCTAAGGGACAACGTCCAGCTGGGCACAAATGAATATGTACTTAAAATCAAAGGACTGGAGGTCGCCCGCGGAGAGGTCATGGCCGACCATGTCCTGGCAATAAACGCAGCCGGAGCAAATGAGACAATTTCCGGTATTGAGACGGTTGATCCGGCTTTTGGCATGCCGGCTTTATGGATAGCCAGGAATATGCGGGAAAAGGCTGAGCTTCTGGGGTATACGACATTTGACCCACCGTCCGTTATTGCCACGCATCTCACAGAACTGATAAAGCGCTACGGCTATGAGCTCATGAACAGACAGCAGGTACAGACTCTCGTGGACAATCTGAAGAGCCAGCAGCCGGCGCTGGTGGACGAAGTGGTGCCCAAAATATTTTCTCTGGGCGAAATTCAGAAGGTGCTTGTAAACCTGCTCAGGGAAAATATACCGATACGCGATATGGCAACGATATTGGAGACGCTCGCAGATTACGGAAATTTAACCAAGGACACAGACCTTCTGACTGAATATGTGCGCCAGAGTTTGAAACGTGTTATCACCAGGCGCTTTATTCAGGGTAATGAGGCGAGGGTTATAACGCTTGAACCGAAGCTCGAACAGCTTATAATGGAGAGATCAAAGCCGAGCGAGGGCGGAGCGCATACTGCTATTGAACCCGGGCAAATGCAGTCAATGATAAAAAATATAAAAGAGCTTGTAGAAAAGTTCAATGACCAGGGCATAACGCCTGTTGTGCTGACATCTCCGCTGGTCCGGAGAAAATTCAAGAGAATAATAGAACAGATAGCGCCGGACCTTGCGGTTTTATCCTACAGCGAAATAGAGCAGAATATCGAAATCCATTCAGAAGGTGTCATAAAAATCTGACTGGCGCCGGTAAGACCAGGCCTTTTTAGCCTGCGGCAATAAACTTAAAAAGCGGTGCACCGCCCTTTAATGAGAGTTCCGGAGGTATTAGTGTGAAAAATCACACTGGCGTTTGATGTCCCATTTTCCTGCCGCTTGTATGGCGGCTGAAATTAATGGATAAAAAAATTCCCGTGAATGGGAGCCTTTTAAAACTATTTTGCGCGCGTGGGCGCATGTGAGGTTCATATGGAAATTAGTTCTTGGATAAAAATCGGTGACAGAGTGAAAATGACAGTAGGCGGCAAGAGCTATAATACGATAGTCGAAGGGGTTACGGACGAGGGGGATATTTATATTTCCCCGCCGCTGGCGCATTTGAAAATGCTTCTGCCGGAGCCCGAACAGATATGTTCTCTGCACCGGACGAACAATAAGGGGCTTGTTTTATTCGACGCCCGCGTTTTGGGCATCGAGTACAGCGACAACATTCCGCTCATTAAGGTAACGCCTGTCTCCGAACCGAGGAAGGTTCAGAGAAGGATGAGCTACAGGACCGACATCATGCTTGATGTGACCATACGGAAAACCGGCGGGGCCGAGCCGCAGCAGGATGAGGATTCGGTCTATGATACAAAGACGCTTAATATCAGCGAGGACGGCATGCTTTTTATCTCGGACATAGATTATCAACTCGGAGAGATGATCGAATGCGATATAAACCTGAACAGGTTCGACATGAATGATAAGCTGGAAGGTGTAAAAGCAGAGGTTACAAGGTGTGAGAAAACTGATGACGGACGCCTAAAAGTGGCCGTACATTTTACTGAGTATTCAAGGAAAAGCAAAAATCTGCTGCTTAGGTTTATTATTTTCAGCCAGCGCAAAAAGAACGGTTGATATGGCTATTCGATTGAGATGATGAAAATAAAAAGCGATTTTTGTCCGGCAAGGCAGACGACGGCGGGCTGTAGCCCGCCTTAGGATAACGCCGCTGGACGGAAAACAGGCCCCTTTTTATCATCAGGTTAATCGAATAGCCATATGAAGCGGCAATAGTTGTATAGCCCCTAAAAGCGATATTTCTGAAAGACGCCTTGACCGGCGTTAAAAATCGGCGCGCCGTACGCTTTAACTTGCGGCAGCCGCGGAGTACGGTATGGAAACCAGCTTTGCACAGCGGCGTATGGAGTAACTATGGATGGCGAAGGCAAAATAAATATAGACGAGCTTTGGCATCAATATGCGGCGGGAAAAGACCCCGAGATCAAAAATCAGATACTTTACTATTATATACCCCTGGTAAAAAGTACAGTGCGGCGGCTTATGCCGAAGTATAAGGGGTACAACGAAAGCGATGATCTTTTAAATTGCGGCGTTATAGGGCTTATCGATGCGGTGGATAAGTACGATATAAATTATGGGGTCAAATTTGAAACCTACGCTTCCATGCGCATTCGTGGAGAAATTCTGGATTATATGCGGGAACAGGACTGGGCGCCTTCCAGCCTGAGAAAAAAGATAAACGGCATAAACCAGGCTGTGGAGACTCTCGAATGCGAATTGGGGCATTGCCCGACTGACAGGGAAATAGCGGGATTCATGAAGATACCTGTCACGGAAGTCCGGAAGGTACTTGAGAGAGCGCAGATGTTTAACCTCATGTATTTTGAGGATATGGTTACCGATACATATTTTGTGGAGAGGGCGTCGGCCAGCGAGGACAACAATCCTGCGGAAATCCTGCAGAACGAAGAAATGCGCAGGATATTAGCCGAAATCATCGAATCGCTTCCCGATAAGGAAAGGCTGGTCATCACGCTGTACTATTACGAAGAGATGACGCTTAAGGAGATTGCCGTCATACTGAAGGTTACGGAATCGCGGGTGTCTCAGATCCATTCCAAGGTTCTGACTGTGATAGGCGATAAGCTGAAAAAAGCCATATATTAAAATATGGGGGGGAAGGATCATGGAAGAAATTATAAGAATAGTTGAAGGCGACAGCTTCGAGCAGTGCCTTGAAAAAGCTGCGGCTGTCCTGCAGCGCGAAAAGCAGGAGGTCTGTCTGGAAGTTCTGGAGGAAGGACAACCGGGGAAACCATGGCAGGCAGCAGCGGTATCTCTTGAAAACAAGAGTATGCTGAGTGAAATGGACGGAACTTACCACCTTTTTTATGAGGATGACGGCGTCTACCTTGAAATTCTGCCCGCGCGGGGTAGCGGAGCGGAAGTGGACAGAGCGGAGATGCTCTTATATATAGGACGCAAAAAAATTCAGCAGCAGGATGCCATCGAAATTGCCGCAGCCTCCGTACTGCCGTACTGCCGTATAAAAATCGCGCCGCCGCAGGAGGAATTTTATTACAGCGCCGAAGCGCTTGTCACAATATCGGGCGATGATATGGAGGCCTGTCTGGAATTTCTGCCACCCGAAGAGGGCGGGGAAAAAATGACCTTTGATCAGGCTGTCTCGGTAATCTCGGAAAAGGGCGTCGTTTACGGGATCGATGACGATATCATTAAAAAGCTTATCAGCGAAGAGATATATAACAAAAAAGTGTGTTTTGCCAGGGGTATCCCGGCGCAGGATGGTATCGACGGTGAAATAATATTTCACTTTGAGGTGGAGCACAGCGGAACTCCGACTATCGACAAGGACGGCAGCGTCGATTACAGGACACTGGACCTGTTTGCAACGGTCAAGGCCGGGGAAAAACTCGCCGAAAAAAAACCTGCGACGCAGGGCACGCCGGGGTATACCGTGAAAGGGCGCGAGCTTAAGCCAAGAAACGGAAAAGAAGCAAAGCTCCCGAAAGGAAAAAATATCTGGTATGACGATACGCAGATGAACGCGTTTGCCAAAATAAGCGGCAGGGCCGATTACATAAACCGGATGATCATTGTTTCAGATTGTTATACCATCAAGGGAGACGCGGACCTGTCGGTCGGCAATATCGATTTTGATGGAGACGTCGTCGTGATGGGAAATGTCATATCGGAGCTGACTATAAAGGCTTCCGGCAGTATTGAGGTTTTCGGTACGGTTGAGGGAGCAAAGCTTTCGGCCGGCACGAACATCGTACTCCGCAGGGGCATGCAGGGAAACGACAAAGGGATGCTGGAGGCAGGAGAGAATATTTTTGCCAAATACATTGAAAGGTCGGTCGTGCAGGCGCGCGGCAGGATAGCAGTGGATTCAATGATCCACTGCCATGCGGAAAGCGGGGACAGCATAACGGCAAGCGGCAGGCACGGCTGCATCATCGGGGGTTCAGCGAAGGCACAGAACAGCATATCGGCCCAGAGCCTGGGATCGGTAAGCGGCAACAGGACCGACATCGCCGTCGGCATCGCGCCGATGAAAAGAACGCGCCTTAAATTTGTTCACGCTGAGATTGACCGGCTGAAGGACGAGCTTGATAAGTTGGAGAAAGCGGGCAAATATCTCAGCCAGACTGAAAATATAACGGAAAAGCAGCAGCTTATGAAAAAATCGGTTGTGCTTGGAAAAATTCGCAACGTTGCCCTGATAAAAGAATATACCGAAGAAATAAAAAAAACCGAGCAGGATGTGCAAAGTGCTTCCATTGGCAGGGTGCATGTTAAGGACACGGTATACCCGGGAGTCAAGATTTCAATTTCCTTTGGGGAAATGAATGTTACAAGCCCGATAAAATTTGCGACGTTTAAGTACGGCGAAACAGAAATTTCGGTTACACCCTGTCAGATGTAGCCACTGCAAATAATTATAATCTGCCTGTTATGAAAGGATGTGCTGAAAATGGCTTTGAATGGCATAGACGCACAGATCATGATACAGCGAACGTCGGATTATTCGAAGGACGCCGGGAACAGCATCAGAAGAAACGATCTTATGCAGGAATATGCTTCGGAAATGCGGAAGGCAGAAGATGAAGCCAGAATTAATACGGTGACGCGCCAGGAGAATCCGGACGGAGCCCAGATCAGCCGGGAAAGAAATAATTCGGGGCAAAACTCACCGGAAGAAAGAAATAAAGAGAGCGAAAATGAACGGGAGGAACCTGAAGCGGCGGAAGCGCTGCGCGCGGAAGGCGGGAGATTCATAGATATTACACTGTAAAATTAAATTATTACTTAAGAAAAGTATAAAAAAGTACGATTTAAATGATAAAGAGTATTAATTCGGACGAAAGTTTGAAACATACTTCAAATTTGACGAATTTTAGTGCCTTGACGCGCAGCGGAAAGGAAGGGTCATAATGCTTAGAGGGTTATATACTGCCGCTACGGGGATGGCGACACAGAGATCGAAAATGGATGTCGTCTCCAATAACATAGTGAATGCGCAGACCGCGGGCTTTAAAAAGGACAATGTTATCTCGTCCTCATTCGAAAGTGTCATGTTGGAGGAGCTGGTCGACTCCAATGTGATAGGCACGGCAAGCGAGGTCGGGCCTTACAGCTTCGGCACCCATGTTGACAGCGTTTACACCGATTTCACACAGGGAAGCCTCGAATCGACCGAGCGGCAAAGCGACCTTGCGATATACGGGGAAGGCTTTTTCACAGTGGAGACACCGGAAGGCGAGCGGTATACCCGGTCAGGAAATTTTGACGTTGATTCAGACGGATATCTGGTCACGAGCGACGGCTGTTACGTTCTCGGAGAAAACGGCCGCATACAGGTAAATCCGGATGATTTCAGCGTTACCGCCGAGGGCATTGTCATTTCCGAAGGCGTACCGGCGGATACCCTGCGGATAGCGGGCTTCTTAAATTCGGACAGCCTGCGCAAGCAGGGGGACAACCTGTATTATTCGGGGGAAACACCGGTGCCCGCCTCAAATTACAGCATAGTTCAGGGCGCTCTGGAGGGCTCAAATGTCGATATTGCGGATGAGATAGTTGATATGATGACAGTGTACAGAACCTATGAGGCCAGCCAGAAGATACTGACAATGACGGACGAGACCCTCGGCCTTGCCGTAAACAGTCTCGGAAATCTGAGGTAATGTGATATGATGCAGTCGCTTTATACCGCCGCAACAGGTATTTCAGGTCAGCAGACGAGGATTGACACGATAGCGGACAATATCGCCAACATAAACTCGACGGGATTCAAAAGCTCCAGAACCAGCTTTAAGGACACTATTTATTCTAAAATGGAAAATCCGGAAGAAACCGGCCAAGCGTCAAATCTTCAGAAAGGGACGGGCGTGTCGCCGGCTGCAACGGATAAGAACTTTAAACAGGGAAATATCGAGGCCACAGGGAATAAACTGGACTTTGCCATAGACGGCAGCGGTTTTTTCAGTCTTTTGAATTCCAAAGGTGAGACCGTATACACAAGAAACGGTTCGTTCTCCGTCTCGGCGGAGGAAGACGGAAATTACCTTACCTCGTCCGATGGTTCTTACGTCCTTGATAATAACGGACTGAAGATAGAAATTCCTGACGGCACGTCCGGATTCACGGTTGCCGGAGACGGAAGCTTTGTTTCCGGCGACGGGACGACAGTTAAGCTGGGTGTGTTCGAATTTCCGAATACGGAGGGGCTCGCTTCGCTCGGAGACAGCAAATTCGCCGCGACAGCCGCCTCGGGGGACGCTGTTCAGGCAGAAGATTTTACCGTCTGTCAGGGAGAGCTTGAAGGCTCAAATGTCGACCTGTCCGTCGAGCTTACCCAGCTTATACAGGCTCAGAGAATGTATTCCTTTGCCAGCCAGGCACTGCAGACTGCGGATGAAATGGAAGGCTTGGCAATTAATATACGAAGCTGAGATACAGACAGCGTTCATTTATGAGGAGAGTAAAATGGACAAAATAACGATTAAATCCTGTAAATTTTGCGGTAAGCTCTTTAAAAGTATGGGGTCGGACGTCTGCCCTGTATGCAGTGTCAAGCTTGACGAGGACTTTATCAGGATAAGGGAGTATTTGTATGACGATCCGGAGAACGTCAATATAAACGAGATCGCCGAGAAGACCGGTGTGGCCGAAAAGACGATACTTTATTTTGTGAACGAGGGCCGTTTGTCGCAAAAGCTTGACCCATCCGGCAGCCTGAAATGCGCAATCTGCGGTGCGCAGATACGCTCGGGAAGGTTGTGTCAAAAGTGCCTGAATTTATGGAATGCGGAAATGCATACAGGAAGGTCTTCGGGAGGAAGCGGGTCAAACATGGGTTTACAAAAGAAAAACGAGAAAATGCATACGAATCATTAATAATTCTGATATAGTTATGATATAAAACAGGCAGTTCAAAGGAGACTGAAAAGCGTGAGATCCACACTTTTCAATGGAATGCGCCAATTTCTCGCCGCTGCACGGCAACCGAAATTGATGCGCAGTGACCTCCCTTGCACGGGAGGTTTCATTTAAATTTGTGCGCGTCGCCGCACGGGAGGTTAATATGAAAATAAATTCGATACCGGCAGCCGATATGGTGAACCGCTATAAGAGCAAAGCCACGCCGCAGTCGAAGACTAATGAAGCAGGCAGTGTATCCGACCGGGTGGAACTTTCCGGCGAAGCCCGCAGTTTTGCTTCTGTATTCAATGAAGTGAAGAGCAATCTGGACGTCAGGAGCCAGGAAGAAAGTGACCATATTGCCCAGGTCGCAGCGGAGATAGAAAACGGCACATACAGTGTAAGCGGTGCCAAGATAGCAGACAAAATGCTGGGCGGCAGCATAGATATCGAAATATAGCGCCGCAGTGTCCTGATATTTTAGGATTACGGGAAACGCACGGACGGCAGCCTGAAGGTGATTAAAATTGTCTAAAATCGACGCTCTTATTGAAGTGCTTCAGAGGGAAAAAGAGATATATGCGGGTTTGCTCTCCATTTCAGAGGATAAAAAGTCCCTGATAGTTGCGGGAGACACCGGTAAACTGAGCAGCATGCTCAAAGAGGAAACGGACCTGGCAGACGAGGCCCGTACGCTTGAGGAAAAGCGTATCGCCATAGCGGATTCTCTGGCGGGGCAGTTAGGCTTTCAAGAGGACGAAATAAGCCTCAGGGCGCTTGCCGAGAGCACGGATGATCCCGCGCTGAAAATCAAGCTGATACGGCTGAGGTCGGATATTTCCGAAATCGTTACAAAATTGGTGAAATACAATAACATCAACAAAACGCTTATAAAACAGAGAAGCGATTATGTCGGGGCCATGTTGGGTTCCATAATAAAGTCTGAGCCGTTCGGCAGCTTTTATAACCGCGGGGGAAGTGCCGGCGTTTACAATACAGGCGCCGGATTCTTTGACCGGCAAGCATGAGGTAACATTATGTCTTCAACATTTTTAGGCATTGAAATAGGGAAGTCGGGTCTTGCGGCCGCGCAGATTGCCATCAATATCACAGGGCAGAATATTTCGAATGCCGATACCGCCGGCTATACGATGCAGAAGGTCAGAACTTCGGCTGTCGAGGCGGCGGGCGGAGGTTATGTGATCAGCCAGATCACAAGCGCGAGCAACGTGGGACAGGGCGTTACAGTTCTGTCCATTGATCAGGTCAGGAGTGCTTATCTGGACGAACAGTACAGGGATCAGTATTCCGATTTTTGCAGCAGCGAATTTATGACCCAGGGGCTTTCGTATCTTGAGAATCTGTTCAATGAGACGGACGACGATACCAGTATCACCACATCCATCAAAAGTTTTTTTGACGCTTTAAGCGAATTCTCCGACGATACGACGAGTGAGGCGGCGCGTACTACCGTTCAGCAGACCGCGCTGTCGCTGACTTCAAATTTCAACATGATATACACAGAGATGGTCGACCTTTACAATGACCAGAACACATCGGTACAGACGGTTGCGACACAGATCAACGTGGTCGCTTCACAGATTGCGGAGCTCAACAAGCAGATATCCGAATATGAACGTTCGGGGGAGTCCGCAAACGATCTCAGGGACGAGCGCAACCTCGCTCTCGACAAACTTTCCGGTTATGCCGCCATCTCGTACAACGAGGACGAAAAAGGCATGGTAAATGTGTACCTCGGCGGGGAAACGCTGGTTGACGGAAAGACGGTAAGCGAAATCCAGATTACCACCGCGACTGACGAGATAAACACAATCTGCCAGCAGCTTGCTTCGCTGAATACGGAGATTTCCGGGACAGCCGGCGGCATCACTGTAGAGCAGGCTGCGCAGAGGGACTCTCTGACCGAAGCCCTTGAAGCAATTTCCGGGAAAATTACATGTGACGTTGACGGTTCCGACGGTACGGTATCGGTATCAATTAATTATGTGGATCAGGATACCGCCACGCAAAAGACTGATAGCCTTGTCAGCGGAGGCTCCTATACCGAAACCACGAGCGGCGCGGTGACCGAATACGACGGCGCGGACGACGAATTTGTGCTCAAACTGGGTTCGACATATCTGGGTGCCGAAAACGTTGGAAGCGGAGAGCTGTACTCGCATTTGGCGCTTAGAGATAACGAAACGGCGGATAATTCCGGAATACCCTATTATATCAGCATGCTGGACGGCCTGGCGCAGACCATGTCTGAAACGGTCAACGCGTGTATGAACAAAGGCTATACTTATCCCGACGAGGAAAATGGCGATACTTCCGTTTCGGAAATCGACATGTTTGAAGATTTCGGAAATGACTACAGCCTGATTACCGCCGGCAATTTTTCTCTGTCCGAGGCGGTGCAGGAGAGTGTGTGGAATATAGCGGGCTCATCGGAGCAGATAAATCTTGACTCGGAATCGGGCACAACGAACGCCGCAAACAACGAGATCGCGCTTGAGTTATCAGAGCTCATGAATACAAACAGTTACAGCGACAGCCTGAACAGCCTCATCTCACAACTCGGGCTCGAGGTGCAGAGCAGCCAAAGCGCGCTGGATCTGCGGCAGTCGCTGACGGAGAGCATAGAGAATCAAAGACAGTCCATATCAGGAGTCTCCATCGACGAGGAAGCTGTGAATCTGATCAAATACGAGCAGGTTTACAGCGCTTGCTCAAGAGTGATTACAACGATTGACGATATGCTGGACAGGCTCATAAACAGCACGGGGAGAGTCGGCCTGTAAGACGGGAAACGCGACTGAAGGGCAGAGGAGAGCTTATATGCGTATTACAAATTCCATGATGACGAACAATTACCTGAGTGATCTCAGCGGCAACCTCAACCGGCTTTCAAAATATCTTGAGCAGGAGACGACGGGAAAAGCGATCAACAAAATTTCCGACGATCCCGTCGCTACGATAAAAAGCCTGTCGGCCCGGAATAAGCTGAGCGATATAGAGAGGTATCAGGGAAATGTAGACACCGCTGACAGCTGGCTGACCGAGGTGGAATCGGCTTTAAGCGAACTTAACAAGGTCACTCGGTCTGCATATGAGGATGCGGTTAAAGTATCCACGGGTACATTTTCAGACGACGATTTGAACGCAATTGCCGAGGAGATTGAACAGCTGCGGGATGAGGTGCTATCGACCGCCAACGCGACGATCGGGGGCAGTTATCTGTTCGCGGGGTATAATACAACGGGCTGTTCCAGCGGTGAACTGCCGTTCTCTGTGGATTCCAACGGAGATCTCTACTATAACGGCATTAATATGAGTAATGAGGCTTCAGTTGACGATATCGGCGCGGCGTCAGACACCGCGGCTAAGACTCTGACTAAAGCCTTGGATGCGGATAATATCGCGCAGGGCGCCGATATAACGGATTACACTGAGATTTATGCGGCGGTAAACGACGCGGCCGGATATGTAAGCCAGATTGCGGACGCCGCTTCCAAGGCCGCGAGCGGAGCGAAGGATATCTCATCTTCAGCGGATATTGCCTCCACAACGATGGGTGATCTTCTGTCCGGGTTGTCAGATGCCGCAAGTACGGCAGCGCAAGAAGCTTCTCAGGCCGCTTCGGATGCGGCCGGCGCGGCAGACGCCGCCGAAGCGGCAGCAGATGCCGCAGACGAGGCTTATACAAAATGGCAGGATTCCATCGGGACAGAGGACGAGTCTGATGCATACAGCGCTTATTCAGAGGCGACAGACGCCGCCAACGCGGCGACGGAGATTGCGAGGACCGCTTCTTCAACAGCCATTTCCAAGGCAAATACCGCGCAGAGCGCGACCGACACAATAAATTCGGTCATAAACGCTTCGGATTCGCTGACAAGCTCTTATGCCGCGTCGGACGGCGCCTCAGCCACGGCGGAATTGGCGGCTTTGGGCGGGGACTACGACGCGGTTTCCGCCGCTGCCGATACGGCTTCAAGTGTGGCGGCGGATGCCGCGGATGCCGGTCAGATTTTTGCCGATGCCGCGGCCGGCATTGGTGATACCTCGCTTGCAGGCGATATTGCGGCCGCTGTATCGGCAGTGCAGACGGCAGCCTCGGACGCCGCTGCCGCCGCTTCTGTGACGGACGCCGCTTCTGCCGCCACAGCCGTGAATGCCGTGAGTGCCGTTCAGACGGCTATTAAAAATCTCCAAGATCTGGTAGACGGCTCAGACGCGCTGTATTTGTCATCAAGCGTGCTTGATTCTGAAAGCCAGGACACTGTAACCGTACAGGTGGGGGTTGGACAGACAATGCAGCTGAGCGTTCCCGGAACAGAGCTTTTGGGCAGGGGAAGCGAAAACCTGTATGTCATACTGGACAACTTATATAATTCGCTGACAAGCGGCGCGGACACGGAAGAGTTAAACGATTATATAAGCCAGCTCCAGGACGCCCAAAGCTCCATTTTGTCCCTTGACGCCGAAGTGGGCGCCAAGATGGAACGATTGGATACGCTCTCGGCAAGGTACGAGGCGAATATAACCAATTATACGCAGATGAAATCCGATGCCGAAGATGCTGATCTTGCGGAGGCCATTATGAATTACTCGACTGCAAAGACGGTTTACGAGGCGGCGCTTTCCTCGGGCTCGGAGGTTATACAGACTTCGCTAATCGACTTTTTGAGATAGGATGCATGCCGGCCGATACCGTACGGTGTGGGAATAAAGCGGTTCCTTGCTTTCGCAGAGGTGTTTTTGTATTCCTGGGGGCCGAATACAGTACAGTCAGATAAGTGGTGATGATTTATGGAAATACGCAAGTTGGAAATTGATCAGCGAATGGCGAAGATTGGCATAGAGGTACAACAAGCGCAGCTGCACGTTGAAATGCCGGATCAGAGTATGGAAATAAACTGGGAACCACCAAAAATGACGATAAACCACAAAAGCGGGGACGTCGATCTGAACATGGATGAATTCAAATCCAATCTTGGACTTAAAAATTATGACGAGCTTATCGACGACGCAGCTTCCGAGGCATTTACAACAGCGGCTGAAGCGACAAAAGATATTGTAAATACCGCTGCATTTGTGGGTGATGTTTCAATTGGCGGGCAAAACAAAGTCGGTGAAGCTGCAAAAAATAAAATGCTGGAGTATATAGATACGAACACGGGACGAAGCAGCGTTCCTCCGAATATTACTATGGACGGACATCCCGGCTCACTAGAAATCGAATGGACAAAAGGGGAATTATCAGTTGATTTTGAGGGCGGCGGTATGGCAGAAGTTTATGTCGAGCCGCCTTGTTCAGTGGAAGTGCAGCTTGCAGAGCGGCCGTACGTCCGCGTTTCCCTTGCCGAGGAGAGCATCCCCCCGGCTTCGGGGAGAAAAGTGAGCCTGCAGGCCTAAGCTTTTTGCGCCGATGACTGCGTTATGCTTAAGGGAAAGTAAAATCCGCGATCAGAATGAGGAGTGGAAAAATGAAAATTAAAACCATACGCTTCGGTGAGATTGAAATAGACAACAAAAAAATCATCTTTTTTTCCCAGGGAATACCGGGGCTGGAAGATATCAAAAGATTTGCCCTTATTCACCACGACAAAACGTATCCGATAAACTGGCTTCAGGCAGTGGATGTTCCTCATATTTCGCTTCCTGTTATCGACCCGTTTGTCATATTACCCGATTACGAATTTGATATCATCGATAATGATATTTCAGACCTCTCCCTCAACGCTAAAAACGATCTGCATGTGGTTAACGTGGTGGTAATACCCGAAGATATCAAAAAAATGACAGTTAATCTCTCGGCCCCCATTCTCATAAATATCAGAATGAATCTCGGCAAGCAGGTCATTATTGACCGAAAGGGTTATCAGATACGCTACCCGGTATTTGAACAGATTTGTAAAAAGTTCAGGGAGGTGCGCATAAATGCTGGTGCTGACACGAAAGGAGAATGAAGGTATTGTCATCGGGGACAATATTAAAGTTACTGTTTTGGCTATAGACGGTGAAAAAATCAAGCTTGGCGTTGATGCGCCTATGAGCATGCGCATTTTCCGTGAAGAGCTTATAAGAGAAACCGGGGAGGAAAACAGAAACGCATTGAACTCCCCGCTTGTCACCTTTGATATGCAATAGTTCTAT
>JBFWIW010000010.1:0-22687 GCA_050253535.1 Oscillospiraceae bacterium | reverse complement strand
CAAGCTTGGCGTTGATGCGCCTATGAGCATGCGCATTTTCCGTGAAGAGCTTATAAGAGAAACCGGGGAGGAAAACAGAAACGCATTGAACTCCCCGCTTGTCACCTTTGATATGCAATAGTTCTATTTTACGCCTTCTTTTACTAAAACGCGAAGGCCGGTTGTTAACCGGCTCTCAGACTGTCGAAATAGTTCCGGTTGTCGTTTTCCCATTCTTTCGCTGCGCTAAAGAATTCTCAAAAATCGTGTTGCGTGGGCTTGACCGATTTTTAAAAAATTGTGCAATTCAAAGGTTTCCGGAGACATGCGCGGCGGAATCCTTAACTCTCGAGGCTCCACTGAGCCGAGAACTATCTTCCGTTTTTATCGAAAAACAGGGTTTTTCGACAAAAGGGCCGGTTATTAACCGGCCCTTTTATTACTTATAATGCATTGAAATAAAATAAAATGAGGACGTCCGGATTAATCCGCCGAGGCGAGAGGAAAATCTGAGGCATGGCCTTTGCCCGAGCGAGCATCGCGGAGGCTGAATGGGACAAAATGTTTTCGCGTGAACTTGGTCATCTCGGCGGCCATGCCCACACATCATCAAATAATTACAAAAGGGCCGGTTTTAGCCGGCCCTTTCGTAAGAAATACAGTGGAAATAATATGTAAAGTGAGGATTAAATGATTTAGCCGAGGAGAGAGAGTACGTTCTGAGGCAGCGAGTTCGCCTGAGCGAGCATCGCGGTGGCTGCCTGCGACAGGATGTTCGCGTTGGTGAACTTGGTCATCTCGGAAGCCATGTCCACGTCGCGGATGGAACTCTCGGCGGAGGTCAGGTTCTGGGAAGAGGTCCCGAGGTTGTCAATCTTATAGTCGAGCCTGTTCTCGATGGCGCCGAGATAAGCGCGCTGTGAGGAGACCTGATTGATCGCGCTGTTGACAGCGTCTATGGCCGCGGAGGCGCCTTCCTGTGTGGAGACGTCAAGTCCCTTGACGCCGAGATACTCGGAATCCGCACGGTCTATGTTGATCTCCAGCTCGTCGCCGGTGTTCGCGCCGACCTGAATGGTCAGCCCACTGTTTGAATTCGCTTTAACCTCTATCGTGGATTTTGATATACCGGTATCGGTTGTTATGGTTCCGGCCGCATTCAGCGATGTAGTAGTCGTTCCGAAGGCACTTTCAAAGCTGTAGCTGGAGTTTACATACTGGTCGCTGTCTGTCGTCAGGTCACCATCGGTATCGGAGACCATCTTTATGGACACATTCCCGTTGATTGCCGCAGCAAGCTCATCTGCAAGGTCTCCTGTATCGTCATCAGCAATTGCGCCCCCCGCTGCGAGATCCACTGCAAAAGCAGTATTACCGGCAGCATCCTTAAACGTGAGAGTAGGAATGGAATCGTTATCCGCAAAGTCAGTGGTTCCGGCGGCGACTGTGGCGGTATAAGTATCTCCGTTTGTGCCTGTAGCGGTGACGGTTATGTTTCCGTCACCGTCTTCCGCCGATGAGGATAACGCGTATTCGGAGCTCGCGTAATTCGTCTGCGTAAGTGTTACAGATGAAGCTGCGGTCGCATCATCGATGTCGTTAAAGCCAGTGATGGTAGTAAACACAGCGCTGTCAGCCGTGTAGGTTTTTGTCGTGTCAAGGTCGGATGCTGTGAGCTTCTGGAAGCTTACGGTGACACCGTTGTCAAAGGTGACGCTGTCCATGCCGGCTTTGAGCTCGACAGAGTTTGCGCCGGTAAGGCTCGCCATGACGGCGGTCTTCTCATCCACTGCGTCGGAGCCGCCGCCTACCGTAAATGTGCCGCCGATGGCATTTGCCAGAGCGGACATCTCACTCGTTGACGCGTCAGTTCCGGCGACCAGCGTATCGGCTGCGGTGAGCGAGACGTTGAAGGAATCGCTGCCGAAATCGAGATCCAAAGTGCCGCCCGCGGTGATCGCGCCGAAGTCGTCGTCTGTAAGTTCCTTGGTGAAGGTCTGACCGTTATCGCCGGTGGCTGTGACGGTTATCTTTTCTGAATCGCTGTCGTAGCTGGCAGAGAGGGTGTAGTTGCCGTTTAAGAGCGAGGAGGCTTCCGCATCCGCGCCGATGGTGACCGACGCATCTGAGAAACTGCTGCTCAGCGTGGATGTAGCAAAACTCGATTTCGCGTCCGTGGGTTTTGCAGCCGCAACCTCGGCCTGAGTTGTTACAACGCTGACACCGAAGGTGTATGTACCGGCGCTTGCATTTCCCAGGCTGACGTTCATGCCGGAACCGGAAAGACTGGTGCCGCTTCCGATGGAGAGCTTCTTTGTGGAGAGCGAACCGTCGAGCAGGTTCTGGTTGTTGAAGGTGCTGTCCTGGGATATCTCATCGATTTCGGACTGGAGCTGTGAAAACTCGGCCTGCAGGGCATCGCGGTCAATATCGTCCTCGTTGGTGTCGGATGACGACTGGACTGATATTTCGCGCATTCTCTGAAGGATCTCGTCGGTGGATTTGAGCGCGCCTTCCGCTGTCTGCACGAGGGAGATAGCGGACTGGCTGTTGTCGGATGCCGTGTCTAGGCCGCGGATCTGGGCTCTCATCTTTTCGGAAATCGCAAGTCCGGCCGCGTTGTCCGCCGCGCTGTTGATCGAATAGCCGGATGAAAGTTTCGCCACGGAGTCGGCGATCTTGTTGTTTGCCGCTGTGTAG
Source organism: Oscillospiraceae bacterium (assembly GCA_050253535.1). Taxonomy (GTDB): domain Bacteria; phylum Bacillota; class Clostridia; order Oscillospirales; family Oscillospiraceae; genus JBFWIW01. Next base: position 20,008 of record JBFWIW010000010.1, on the reverse strand, counting down.
GAATTGAAAGTGTTGAGTGCTGTAATGTTGGTGTTTATACGCATGATTATTCCTCCTTGAATTTCTTTTGCACCCCAGCGTCCGTGCCGGAATGATTAATTTAGAAAAGCGATGCTCTTTAAGGCGCCTTCAGAAACATGGCCTTTCTGTTTACATTTGGATTATCGGAATGAAATACGTACAACTTTAGGAATAAACTGATCTTTGCGTAAAATAATTTAGAAATTTTAAATATAGCGCGTATTCCGTAATCAACGCCGGAACCGCTGTGTCAGAACTGCGCCGTATAAGCTTCGGCGAAGGGAATGTGACGGCTGAAGATATAAAAAAATATATCGTGTCGAATTATGTCGAACTTTAGTGAAAGAAGCATTGACTTAAAAATAAAAATATATTATTATTTATATACGTGAAATATTATGTAAGAAATGTTAAAAATTATTTAATTTAATAATGGGCAAACCTGCCGAAAGGCAGGGGCGCAAAGCCAGGGGTCTAAGGTTTTGAAAAACTATGACAGCCGGTTGCAAAAATGCAGCTAAAGCTGAATGAAAGGACGGGGTATGACTTGTTCTATTATTTTGCTCTATCTGCACCAGGATTTCATGATGAAATCATTGTAGCAACTGAATAGCTAGAACAAAGCCGCACTCAGGTAACGACAGAGTGCGGCTTTTGCATGGAAAAATACAAACCAATTCTTCCCGACAAATCAAAAATCAGGCGGTGCATGATATGAAAGATTTTCTCGATGCGATCAGAAGACAAGTGACCGAATTTCTGGCGAGAAGGACAAAAAAACAGAAGATACTGATGGGTGCTGTCACGGCGGCGATGGTCATAGTTATTATTGTTTCTTCTGTTATCCTTGGAAAAAGTAATTATGAGGTACTCTACACGGGGCTTAACGAGGCGGAAGCCGGTAAAATACTTACTGTCTTGGATGAAAAAAATATTGATGCAAAGGCCCAGGGCTCCGGCACAATACTTGTGCCGTCAGACGTCTCCGACGAGGTGAGGATGGAGCTTGCTGCCGAAGGGTACCCGGAAAGCGGACTGAATTATGACATTTTCTCAAGCGCGTCCTCCTTCGGAAAGACCGATTTGGAAATGAAGACATACCAGCAGTACCAGCTGCAGGAGAATCTGCGCAATACAATAATGATGCTCGACGCTATAAAAGACTGCGTAGTGATTATCAATATGCCGTCGGAGTCTCTGTTTGTCCTCTCTTCGGACCAGCAGGAGGCAAGCGCTTCGGTCATGCTTGAAATTGAAAACGGGGAAACGCTCTCGTTAATCGAGGCCAAGGCTATCACCGAGCTGGTTTCGAAAAGCGTCCCAAACCTCAAGGGCGAGAACGTGAGAATCATGGATACCAAGATGAACCTTTACGACGTAACGGGAGAAAATGATGAGCAGTACACGGGGACACAGTACGAGCTTACCGAAATGGTTAAGGATACGCTCGTACAGCAGGTGCTTACGGTACTTACCCCCGTTTTCGGGGCGGATAATGTATCGGCTGCGGTCAACGTAGCATTGAACTTTGACAAAGAAACAGTCAATTCCGTGCAGTTTGCCACCCCTGTTGAAGGGGACGACAATGGCCTTATCGTCAGCATGGAAGAGCTTTATGAAAAGACTCAGGGCGGCGGCACGGCGGAGGGCACGGCCGGCACGGACAGCAACGGAGTCGGTGTTTCGGAATATATGTTTTCAGATGATACCGGCGATTTTTCCAATATTTCGCGATCCGTAAACTATGAGCTCAACGAGACACAGACCCAGATTGAGAAGGCGCAGGGCGGGATAGAAAACCTTTCCGTTGCGGTGCTTCTGAACAGTGATGCCTACAGCGATGACTACGGCGAGAGCGTAAAGGAACTGGTAGCCAAGGCGATTGGAGTGGACGAAGCCTTGGTTTCGGTTGTAAGCCTGCCGTTCCAGACCACCGGGGATGAATCCGGCATCACAGGGGTTTTTGCCGAACAGGCCAAGATTATGGAAAAGCTGGATTCAAAAGAAATAATTATTACCGCCATTATTGCGATTACGGTCCTAACCAGCTTGTTTTTCATATTTCGCTTCATCAAATACGCATTTGATTATTCTCCAAGGAGGAGAGCCGTTACTCCGGATGGCTATATAGAAATTCCGGAGGATGGCCTGATTGATGTTTCAGACAGGGCAAGCGACATCACAGAGCTTGCGAAGCGCACAAAGTCTTCAGACGCGGAACAGATAGAAAAATTTGTGGACAAAGACCCCGCGGCGGTTGCCCAACTCCTGCGCAACTGGCTGACAGACGAGGATAGGTGAATATATGGATCTGACTTCGAGAGAAAAAGCTGCGATACTTCTGATATGTCTCGGTGAGAACTATGCGGCTCAGATATACAAATTTTTGTCAGAGGATGAGATCGAGCAGCTGACCCTCACGCTGTCCGGACTTCACAGAGTGGATGCAAAGCAGAAGGAAGCTGTGGTCAAAGAGTTTTACGAGCTATGCCTCGCTCAGGATTTCATCTCCGAGGGCGGAATCGGTTATGCCCGTACAGTGCTGGAAAAGGCGCTGGGTCAGGATAAAGCGGACGAGCTTATAGACCGGCTTTCATCATCGCTGCAGGTCAGACCGTTCGAGTTTATACGAAAGGCCAATCCCATGCATATCAGCAACCTTGTTTATAATGAAAATCCGCAGACGATAGCGCTGCTGCTGTCTTACATGGAGCCAAAACAGGCCGCCGAAGTGATAATAAACCTTCAGCCGGAGATACAGATTGAGGTTATTCGAAGGATATCCAACATGGTCAGCGTTCAGCCGGAGTACATACAGGAAGTGGAACGCATTATGGAAAAGCGGCTTACGTCCATGGGTATGTCCGACAAGACAGTCATAGGCGGAATCGGTTCCGTTGTTCAGATTATAAATTCGATAGACCGCGGAACGGAAAAATTTATCCTGGAGAGTCTGGATACGAGCGATGCCGACCTCGCCGATGAAATACGCAAGCGCCTGTTTGTATTTGAGGATATCGCAAAGCTCTCCAACCAGGCGATCCAGCGCGTACTCAAGGAGGTCGAAAGCAGCGACGTTACCATTGCCCTCAAGGGGGCGACTGAGGAGGTTAAGAAAGCGATCTTCTCGAATGTCAGCAACCGAGTACAGGAAATGATAACAGATGATCTGGAGGTTATGGGGCCTGTCAGGGTGCGGGACGTCGAAGCCGCGCAGCAGAAAATTGTCAATGCCATCCGGCAGCTGGAGGAAGCGGGCGAGATCATCGTATCTCGGGGCGAAGGAGATGACCTTATTGTTTAGAATCGATAAGGAGCTTATATCCTATGCCAGTATCGGGGCTTCGAAAGACGTTTATACCAATATTGGAGACAATTTGCGTGTAAAGAAACTTCAGTCAAGGGCTGAGGAGCTTGAAAAGACAGCTGCGGAAATACAGCGAATGACAGAAAATGCAAAAAAACAGGCGGAAGAGATACTGTCGGATGCAAAAGAAAAGGCACGGATATTAATGGAAAAATCCCATGCCGAGGCTAAGGTTATTTTTGAAGAGGCCAGAAAGGCGGGTTTCGACGAGGGGGCGCAGAAAGCTGAGAAGGAAGGACAGGAGCGCTGCCGGAGGGAGATAGACGGCATAAGAAACGTGCTGGAGGAAATATGCAGCAGCAGGGAAGCCATGATAGATGAAACAGAAGACGATATAATTGATTTGGTTTTTGATATATCGAAGAAAGTAATTAATGTTCAGATGGAAAAAGACGATAAAACATTTATAGAGCTGGTACGTAATGCTCTGGGCAAGCTGAAGAGGGAAGGGAAATTAGTAGTAAGGGTCAGCCCGGATGAATACCACAGAATTTTCAGTTCCGGAAAAGTAGAGCTCACAGCGAATAAAGAAGTTTTATTTGCAGAGGTGGCTGAGGAGCCGTATTTTAACAGATGGGACTGCGTGGTGGAGTCCGAAGGGGAGACTTTAAACGCGGGAGTCGATTCACAGCTTAAGTGTATTGAACTGGCTTTCAGGCGCAAAGAGAGCGGCGGCCTATGAGTACAATGAATTTTGAAAACTACAGGAAAATCCTGCGCGCTATGGACCCCCTCGAATATGGCGGCAAGGTGATGAAAATTGTAGGTCTTACCATTGAGTCGAATGGCCCGGCTTCTAAAATAGGAGACATCTGCAGGGTATATTCGTACAGAAGCGACAGATATATCGAGGCCGAGGTAGTCGGGTTCAAGGACCAGCGGGTTCTGCTTATGCCGTTCGGCAAAGTGGAGGGCATTGGGCTTGGAAGCCGCGTGATTTCAACAAACAGGACCTTCGAAGTTGCGGTGGGGAGAAATTTAATCGGCAGGGTAGTTGATGCGCTTGGAAACCCGATTGACAATATGGGACCCATTGAGCCGGAGCGCTTTTACCCGGCGGAAAACGAGCCGCCAAGCCCATTTGAAAGAACCAGAATAAAGGAAATCCTCCCGATGGGCATAAGGGCGATAGACGGTCTGCTGACGATAGGCAGAGGACAGAGAATGGGAATATTCGCCGGAAGCGGAGTCGGCAAGAGCACCCTTATGGGAATGATTGCGCGCAATACTGTGGCCGACATAAATGTTATTACGCTTGTCGGAGAACGCGGCAGGGAAGTCAGAGACTTTCTGGAGAAGGACCTGGGGGAGGAAGGACTAAAAAAATCGGTATTGGTTGTAGCAACCTCCGATCAACCCGCTCTTCTGCGCCTTAAGTCTGCGATGGCCGGGACGGCGATAGCCGAATATTTCAGGGATAAGGGATACAATGTACTGCTGCTGATGGATTCGCTTACGCGTTTTGCAATGGCTCAGAGGGAAATAGGGATGGCGGTGGGAGAACCCCCTATATCCAGAGGGTTTCCGCCGTCGGTATATGCCATCCTGCCAAAGCTGCTGGAGCGCAGCGGAACCTCTGCGCGGGGGTCAATAACCGGCCTGTATACCGTGCTGGTTGAGGGCGACGACATGAATGAGCCCATCGCAGACACGGTAAGAGGAATTCTCGACGGACATATCGTACTCTCAAGAGAGCTTGCCGGCAGCAATCATTATCCGGCAATAGATGTTCTGTCCAGTGTCAGCAGGATCATGGCGGACATTGTCCCTCCGGAGCATTGCGAAAACGCCGGCTTTGTGAAGAACAAGCTTGCCGTATACCGAGAGGCAAGAGATCTCATAAATATAGGGGCTTACCGCAAGGGTTCAAATCCGGAGATTGATTCTGCAATTTCACTGGTTGGAAAAATCAATGGTTTTCTCCGACAGGGGACGAGTGAGAACATGACGTTCGAAGATGTATTGACAAAGCTCGCCGGTATAAGGGAGCGGGAAGCATGAAAAAGTTTTCTTTCACACTGCAGGCGGTATTGAAAATCAAGAGGATATTCAAAAAGCAGAAGCAAGCGGAGCTTGCAGAGGCCGGCGCCGAGCTTGACAGGCTTATTATGCAAAAACATTCCCTTGAAGATAAGCTCGAAATAAGCGGCAGGGAGTACCAAATGGCCTTGGAAGTAAAGATAAATGTCTCCCAGATGGCCTGGTATAACGATTATTCGGAATATCTGAAAGACAGTATCTCCCAGATGAAGTTAAAAATAACGGCCGCGCAGAAAAGGAATGAAAAAGTACGGGCGGAGCTTATGGCCCTGACAAGAGAGACTGACACGCTCGAGAGACTTGAAAAGGAACAATACCGCGCATATCTCGCAGAGGTTGCCAGGGACGAGGAAAAAAGGCTTGATGAAGTGATGTCTTTTCAGCGTACGATGTGTCAAAACGATACTTTGCATGAAATGGTCTGACAGCTGCATCATCTATTGGAGATAAAAATGCTGATTGAGGATAAAAAGGAAAAACAGAAGGAAGCGGAGAAGACTAAAAAGCCGGAGAGGCCAGCTGCCGTAAAAGTAAAAACTGAAGGCGGAAAATCAGGCGGCAAAGTTATATTGATTTCCGTTATCTGTCTTTTGGCAGCCGGGATCATTGCCGTATTTTTATTGTCGGTGACCCAAAACCTGTTCGGAGGCCGAGACGCAATAATCACCTATCTCGGCGCTATGGATCCGCAGTATACGGCTGTTCAGGAGAGGCAGGAGAACCTCGATAAGAGGGAAGCGGATATAACAAAGAGGGAGGAAGCTGCGGCAAAAAAGGAGGAGAGCCTTGCCGAGGAGAAGAAACAGATTGAAGAGCAGTCCCAGACTCGGGAGAAGAGCTCGTTTGAAGCGTATATAGCAGATCTTTCGGAAGCGCGTTTGGCTCAGCTCAAACAGGTGGCGCAGATTTATTCAAGCATGGATCCCGAAAAGGCCGCCGCCGTACTCCAGCAGCTTGGCAGTACGGACGATATGGCTGTGGTCGTTTACTGCATGAAAACAGAGAATGCGGCGGAGATCATGAACTGCCTGGATAAAGAAGTCGCGACCGGGATTACCGAGAGCATGCTGAGCTGAGATTTATACAGGCATGTTTTGAAAAAAAGGAAGGAGGTGAAAAGATGATATCAGCCGCTCAAATACTCACATGCGGCGTACCCGTTCAGAAACAGGAAGGCGAAAAAAGTCCGGAAGGAGCCGCTGGATTGTTTGAAGCGCTTTTTTCGCTTCTCTCGGCAAACGTCCCGACCGGAGAAGATGAAAATGATGTTTCAGGTGAATCAGATTCAAAAAGCAAGAAAACTGCCGACCAGTCGCAGTTGTCGTCATTATTGGCGCTGTTTGCCTCACTTTATCAGACTGCCGACCCGAATCAGATCACCGGTCTGAACGAACAGCAGACGGGCTCAAACAGTGAAAAAGCCGCAGTACTAAGTAAAGCAGATATCACTGACGTTCTCGAGGGAAATTTCGATTCAGGCAGTAAGGATATTGCCTCCATGCTCACCGAGATTCAAAGCTGTACAACACAGACGGCGGGCGGAAAAAATGAAGAGATCATGGCACGGATGCCGCAGATCATCGAACTTATGAGTGAGACCGACAGCAGCGCTGCGAAAGAAATAAAAGAATTTCTGAGCAGCCGCATGTGCCCTTTGGAGAATGCCAGCGAGGAAATGGCATCAGATGAAAACACAATAAGCATTAAGTCAGTTGGCGCCGGCGAAAACCAGACGGCGGTGACCGAGGAGGAAGACAATGGCTTGGCGGAAAATTCTTTAAAACAGGATGCCAAGCCGGAGACCGGTTATGATGCGGTTTTTTTTAGCGCAGGGGAGAGCCTTTTGAATCTCGGCGCAAATAACGACTTATCTCAGAGCTCGGCCATTGTCGAAAATGCCGTGTCTGACGCCATAAAGCAGTTCGACAAAATGATTTCGTCATATAATGAGCAAAACGGGCATTTCAAAATACAGCTTGAGCCCGAATATCTTGGAAAACTCTCGGTATCTATTTCGATGGGCAGAGACGGGCTTACCGCCCGGATCCAAACAGAGAACGCCCAGGTGCAGAATATCCTTGCCGGCCAGATAGACCAGCTGATCGACAAACTTGGAGACAGCGGAATACAGGTGAAGAACGTGGATGTGGTTTGCGCCGATATGGGAGGGCAGCAGAATCAAAGGGATTCCGACAGCGAAGGCGCGCAGCAGCGTGCTAAAGCCGGACGTATCCGGAGTGCAAGAGAGGAAACTGCGATATACGAAGGAATGGAAATATACGATCTCTACACTCAAATCGGCGATGTTGTAAACTCGGTGGAATATCGGGTTTAAATAGGTGGAAAAACACACTTTTCATCCAAAAAGCGTACCGCGGACAGGCTGACGGAGCTGCGGTGCATAACGTAAAGGCCCAGGGGCGGTAAGCTTTCATAACGATTTGCGCGCATAGGCGCATGGGAGGTTAACATGTCAACTGAAGTAGCAGGCGTTCAGGCCAGCACGGCTTCATCTTCAACAGATTCGTCTTCTTCAAAATCTAACCTCAGCGTGGATACCGGGACCTTCCTGCAGCTGCTTGTAGCGCAGCTGCAGTATCAGGACCCGATGGATCCGCAGTCTGACACGGACTTCGTGACGCAGCTCGCGCAGATGTCCTCGCTGGAGGAGATGCAGCAGCTGAATACTTCGTTTTCATCCGTTCAGGCATACAGCCTGGTTGGTAAGCTGGCGTACGCGGAGTCAACCGACGGAACTACGGGTGAGACAAACTACTATTACGGCTCGATAGACAGTATCGTTAACAGCAGCGGAAATTATTACGCAGCGATAGGAGACAATGTGGTCGCCATAAGCGACATCGTTCAGATATTTGACTCGGATATTCTCAGCGGAGGGTCCACTATCGTGGAATCTTCGAATCTGATCGGGAAAACAATTTCCGGCACCTATACGGACGAGAGCGATAGTACTCAGGAGATCACCGGAACGGTGACCTCTGTGGCCGCAGAGAATGGGATCGTATTCGCTTATATTGATGATATCGCGGTTGCCGTGGCCAACATAACAGGAATCAGCAGCCAGACAAATTAATTTATTGGAGGAAATGCATTATGATGCGTTCACTTTTTTCCGCAGTGTCGGGACTGAAAAACCACCAGACTGCCATGGATGTCATAGGCAACAACATATCAAATGTCAATACTGTGGCGTTTAAGAGCAGCAGAGTCGTTTTTTCCGATATATACAGTCAGACTATCAGCGAGGCAACGGCGCCGACTGCGAACATAGGCGGATCAAACGCACAGCAGGTTGGCCTTGGTATGAATATTTCGGCCATAAAAACGTCTGTGGAGGAAGGCAGCTCAGAAAGTACGGGGGATACGCTTGACTTTTTGATAGACGGAGAGGGTTACTTCGTCGTCAAGGCTTCGGACGGGGGGTATTATTACACCCGAAACGGAAGCTTGGATGTCGATCCGTCCGGCTATCTGGTTACCGATAGCGGAGACTATATTCTGGGCAGCCTGACAACAAGCTCCGCCGAGACGGATTATACGGGGGATTTGAGCACGCTCAGCCAGATACAGGTCACCGGAACAGCAAACGAGTATACAGATTACGCGATAGACAGCAACGGCTTCATCACCGCATATGATCCCACTACCGAATCCAAGGTGGTGGTTGCGAGAATCGTGCTTGCGACATTCACCAATGCCGCCGGACTCAATAAAGCGGGCAGCAGCTGTTATTCCACATCCGCTAATTCAGGGGAAGCCGTTCTGGATTATGCCAACGAGGACTTTGCAGGTTCGCTGAACGTGGGCAGCCTTGAGATGTCAAACGTAAATCTGGCGACCGAACTTACCAATATGATCATTATGCAGCGCGGATTCCAGGCAAATTCCAGGGTAATCACAACATCCGACACATTGCTTGAGGAGCTTGTCAATTTGAAACGATCCTAATCGCGGCCACGCCGGAAAATGATTCCGGCGGGAATTAAACGGAGGGACCATGATTAATGTAACCCGGATAAACAAGGTAGAAAAATATTGGATAAATGAAGAGATGATTGAATTTATTGAAGAGACGCCCGACACGATAATATCGCTTGAGAGCGGGAAAAAAGTTTCGGTTGCAGAGAGTGCGGAGGAAGTGATCCGGCTGATGAAAGAACAGAGGATCGAGATTCTGAATAAAAGCTGGATTAACCGATAGCGGTTTAACAAAGATTAACTTGCAACGAGGCGATATATATTGGACATGACGACACTTATAGGGATAGCCGCGGGCTTTTTATGCATAATTATCAGCCTTTTTCAGACCGGAAGTCCCATGAACTTTATTAGCAGATCGTCCATCTTTATAGTTTTCGGAGGGGTGCTGTGCGCGACGTTCGCCTCTTTTACAATCGAACGGCTTGTAAATCTGGCGAAGGCGTTAAGGAGCATTTTCAGAAAAGACAAGACCGATATCAATGAAGACGTTGAAATGCTGATAAATCTGGCCAACATTGCGAGAAGGGAAGGTATACTTGCCCTCGAGGATTCGGCCAATGAGACGACGGAGCCGTTTCTGAAAAAGGGAATCATGCTGATAGTGGACGGTTCCGACCCCGATCTTATAAAAGGAATCATGGAGACGGAGCTTGCCTTTATAAAAGAGCGTCACGCTGAAAACCGTGCTGTTCTTGACGCCATGGCGGCATATTCCCCGGCCTTTGGCATGATCGGCACTTTGATCGGCCTGATCAATATGCTCCAAAGCCTTACGGATGTATCAGCCCTCGGGCCGAACATGTCCACGGCGCTTGTCACCACTTTTTACGGGAGTATGCTTGCAAACCTTGTTTTTAACCCGCTCTCAAAGAAGCTTAAGTCTGTGGGCAACCGTGAGTATCTCAGAAAAGATATGATTCTGGAAGGCCTTCTGTCCATTCAGAACGGGGAAAACCCCAGGGTTATAAGGGAAAAGCTCAATGCTTTCCTATCCAGGGCGCAGCTTAATAAAAACGGATCACCGTCCAAAAAGAGAGAGGGAGAACCGGAAAATGCCAAGACCTAGAGACAGAAAAGAGCCGGAGGAAGAAGGCAGCGGATATAACTGGATGGATACATACGGGGATCTTGTTACGCTTCTGCTGTGCTTTTTTGTACTGCTCTATTCTTTCTCGTCCATTGATGCTGTTAAATGGCAGGAGTTGGTGGGGGCTTTTAGCGGGAGTACCGCGGTATCTGTTGAGCTGATGGACACGCAGACAGTAAGGAAAAATGAAATTGAAGTTGAAGGCGTGGACAGAGCGAGCAATGATCAAAAAGAAAAAGATAATAATGTTGTGGAAGAGCAAAACGACGAAGAGTTTGACAAACTGTACAATATAATCAAGCTTTATATTGAGGAAAATAATCTTACCGCGCTGCTCTCTGTCCAGAAGGAGGACAATATTATTCTCGTTCGATTTAAGGAGGCCATACTGTTTGAATCGGGCAAAGCGGTAATTCTGGATGGCAGCAAGCCGGTACTTGATCACATAATCAGTGTCTTAAGTCAGAATATAAACACGGTTAAAATGATCAGGATCGAAGGCCATACCGACAACGTCCCTATCCATACCGCGGAATTTGACAGCAACTGGGAGCTGTCCATGGCCAGAGCATCCAATGCGCTTAAATACTTTATAAATTCCGACAAAATAAATTTGGATAAACTGTCAGCCGTCGCGTACGGGGAATATCAGCCCATTGAAAGCAATGATACCAAAGATGGCAGGGCCAGCAACAGGCGCGTGGATTTCGTTATTGAAAAGGCAGATGACAGCAGCCAGACGTCCGTTTTGGCTTCGGGTAATAAATAGTGTGAAAAAACACACTAACGTTTGATGTCCCATTTTCTCGCGGCCCCGGCAACCGAAAATGAGGGATAAAAGTATCCCATGCACGGGAGTCTTTCAAAACTATTTGTGCGCGTGGGCGCATGTGAGGTCTATATGAAAAAAAAGGTCTTGTTGCTAATTATTGCTGTAATAGTAATCACCGCTGGAGCGCTGTATTTTTTTGTTTTTCGCGGAGGCGGCGGTGAAACGCAGGATGAAAAACTTTATTCCTATGTGCCGGGAGACTATTTCGTTACGAACGTAAAGGACAGCGACAGTCTACTGAAAGTGACCGTCGTGCTTGCGCTGAATACGGACAAGCTTGAAAGTACGCTTGAGGAGAACGAGTATATTATCCGTGATAAAATAATTTTTGAGCTGAGATCGCTTACCGAAGAAGATATCCTCAGCGAGGATATTCAGGACAGGCTCAGAACGGACATTACGGATAATCTGAATTCGGCGCTGGGTATTGACGATATTGTCACAGTATATTTTAACGATTTTGTAATGCAGTAAAGTTATCCGTACTAAGAGGTGAAATGCTTGAATGAAGTTTTGTCCCAGTCTGAAATTGATGCCCTGCTGAGCGAACTTACCTTGGGGGAAAGCAGTCCTGATAAGCTTGTCGGACCTGTAGACACTTCTAATATCAAACCGTATGACTTTAAAACGGCAAATCGTTTTCCAAAAGAACAGATACGCACAATTAATATTGTCATGACTAATTATGTACAGTTTTTGTCAAGTTATCTGTCGGGGATATTGCGTGTCAACTGCGAAATAGATACGTTGCCGATTGAAGAGCTGTCGTTCTATGAGTTTAACAACGCGCTGCCGACGCCTGTGATCCTGGCAATTGTCAGCGCTCCGCCCATGGAAGGTTCAATACTTATACAATTATCATCCGAGGTCGCAGACGCTATAGTCAGCCGCCTTCTCGGCGGAGTTAACGCAAGTTCGGAAAGTAAAAGGGCGTTCACCGAGATTGAACTTGCCATACTGGAACGCATAATTAAGCAGATGCTCGGTTTCTTTGATGAAGCATGGATGAAAGTTATAAGGGTGCGTTCACGGCTTGAGCGCATTGAAACAAGCAGTCAGTTTGCACAGATTGTTGACATAAATGAGCCGGTTGCGCTTGTAACGATGAACGTCAAGCTTGGAAACGACGTCGGTATAATCAGCTTCTGCCTGCCGCATATGGCCATTGAACCCGTGGCAAAGCAGCTCAACACCAGATCGTGGTATTCGGGGGTTCAGATAAGAAAAGTGACGCCCGCCACCGAAACAGTGAGTAAAAAAATATTAAATTCCGAGGTAAATGTCCACGTGCTTTTTAACGATACCACAGCTACGGTGGAGGATATCTCAGACCTCAAGGTTGGCGATGTGATTCAGCTTGAACATAAGATGGGGGAGCCCGTCAGGGTAATACTTCAGAATTTACCGAAATTTCGAGCCTCCATCGGTACAAAAGGTTCAAAATATGCTGTAAAAATCACTGAAATTATAAAGGGAGAAGAAGAAAGTGAGTAATCTATCGCAGGCCGAAATAGACGCTCTTTTAAATCAGGAAGTTCCCAATAAGCAGTCAGACGCGGATACCGGCCGGGAAGACGAGGCGGATGAATCAAAGCATCTGCAGCAAAACCCGGATTCTTCGGCTGCGGTGCCGGGAGCAGATGCTTCGAGCGGCGAAGGCAGTGAAGCACAGGACTTCGGCAAACTTGATGAAGAGCTTAAAATGCTTGATAAAAGCGCCGATTATCTCACCGATGAGGAAAAGGACATCCTCGGCGAGATTGGAAATATATGTATGGGTGCGTCGGCAACCACCATGTATACGCTGCTTGGGCACAGAGTAACAATTACAACTCCGCGGGTCAGCGTATACACTTCGGGAGAAGTATTGTCCCTGTATAAATCTCCGTTCGTAATCGTGAAAGTGGAATACAGAGACGGCGTGGATGGTAAAAATCTCCTGATTCTGAAGGAAAAGGATTCGATACTTATCACAGACCTTTTAATGGGAAGTGAGAGTTCATCAAACACAGGCGCAGGGCTTGATGAAATACACCTGAGTGCGATGAGCGAGATAATGAATCAGATGATAGGCTCATCCGCTACGTCGCTTTCCAACTTGCTGGGTGTGCCGATAGACATTACTCCGCCGGAAGCAATATGGGTGGGGAGTGAAACCGATGTCAGTCCTTTTATTGACGGTTCGCAGCTTGCAATAAAGGTGAGTTTCGATATGGAAATTGAAGGGGTGCTGAAAAGCGAACTGATGCAGATAATGTCAATCGAATCAGGAAAACAGTTGGCTAAGGCGCTTACAGGACCGCACGACGCCGTTGTTCCGGAGGTTCGGCAGGCGGAGAAAAAAATAGATATTTCTGCCGCGGTCAGGGCGGGTGGGGATATTCAGGCGCCAATGCGCAGGAAGACGAATGAACAGGCGGAAAAAGCCCGTACGGTAAATGTAACACCGATGAAGTTTGAACCGTTTGAAGAGGAGAAAATCGGCAGTGAGGATCAGGCTCAGGGCGCTGCTATGGAACTGATCGGAGACATTCCGCTGCAGGTTGCCGTTGAATTGGGGAAAACCAGAAAAAGCATAAACGATATCCTGAATATGGGCGTCGGTTCTGTTATCGTCCTTGATAAAATGGCTGGGGAGCTTGTGGAGGTTATGGTAAACGGAAAGCGGATTGCCCGTGGGGAGGTCGTAGTTATTGACGAAAATTACGGCGTGAGAATTACCGACATAGTCACCAGAGGCGAGAGCGCATAGTACATCATAAATACAAAATAATCCTTCGTTGAACGCTGAGCTGGAGAAAGGGCCGATCATATGAATAGTAACATTTTGCTGGAGACGGGAACAAATGAGCTGGAAGTTCTGGAGTTTACTATAGCGGGAAACAGTTATGGCATAAACGTAGCCAAGGTTAAAGAACTTATGCAGTACAATAATGTCAGAAGTCTGCCCAATTCGCACCCCTGCGTAGAGGGTGTGTTTCAGCCAAGGGACGAGCTGTACACGGTTTTGAACCTCTCGTCATATCTTGGACTGCCTGAGTCGGACAATGTTGAAAGGGATATTTATATCATAACCTCCTTTAACAGTATGAAGGTTGCCTTTCATGTACACGGGGTGGAGAGTATTCACCGCTTTTCATGGGCGGACGTTGAAAAGCCGGACAGTATCATCAGCGGCGGAGGAGAAGGAATCGTCACCGGCATTGTTAAAATCGGCAAAAAAATAATCGCAATTCTCGATTTTGAAAAAATAACCTATGATATAAGTCCGGATACGGGAATAAAACTCACGGAACTCGACGAAAGGCAGAAGAACGGTCTCTGCGAAAAAACGATCCTTATCGCCGAGGATTCGATCCTCCTGAGGAAACTGATAAACGAATCACTTCACAAGGCGGGGTACAACAACATTCTGTCGGTTACGAACGGCGCCGAAGCATGGAACATGCTCGACGGGTTTAAAGCGAAGGACGGGGGAAAGGATCTGAGAAGCTATGTGGCGTGTGTGATCACAGACATTGAAATGCCGCAGATGGACGGACTGCATCTTACGAAGCGCATTAAGGAAGATCCGGTTCTAAAACAGTTGCCGGTGGTGATATTTTCATCCATAATCGACGAGCAGATGGAACTGAAATGCCAGGAGGTAGGCGCCGAAGCGCAGCTTTCAAAACCTAAGATCAACCAGCTGGTCGGTATTATCGACGGGCTGCTCCGTGATACGGTGCAAAAATAAATTAAATTGAAACGCCGGTACAGCTTTGATAAAGCCTGGATCACCGATCCTCTGCGTTGCTGCCCACAGGATATTTCCTGTGGGCAGCACTACGACTTTAATAGATAACGGTTAAGTACTGTAAAAATGTGACCGATAATATTATTTAGAAGCCGCGTCTTTCGCATAGACTTTGTCGCAAATATATTACTGGAATGGAGGGAACAGTTTGAGTTATTTCAAACGCACTGCGTCTTTTCTGCTTGTCGTATTTACGCTTATCATTTTTTTTCAGCCGGCTCTCGCCGCAAATGAGGATTCCGTCCTCACCTCTATCGGCCACAGCGAAACCAATACGGCAGCGTTATCCGATTCCGTACGCTATGTGACGCTTACTGTTCCTTTTGACTACGCAGGGTCCACCGTTGACCTGGTCAACGGACTTGATATAACCTATAACGACACGTTATATAAGTCTGTCGTCGCGGTGCCCGCGTCTCCCGGAATAGCCGTCATTGACAATGCCGGCTATATCGCCGTTACCGTCTCATTCAATAATATAGACGACGCGGACGGCACCGGGAAAAGCGCAACGACTTATTATGTCAGGGTCGAACGCGCGGAAAAGACCAAAGCAGCCTTTTCCGGGGTGATCGATATGGATGTTGAATCCGGCGATACCATTACCTTGGATTCCTCAGTCTTTAAAGCAAATTACAAGCAAAACGACGGACAGAGCCTGGGGAGCATTGTGGTCAGAGGCAGCAACCTTGTTGCCGGAACACTTGGCTATTCAGCGGGCGATACATTTGATAATGAAATCGGCACAGACAATAGCGGTGAATTTATCGGCGATCTCACTTTTACAGCGTCTTCCGTCGGAGAGGTCTCCTATTACATAGACGCCTATGAGAAAGGAACGGGAGACTATGTCGGCACGGCTGTCCTGACGATTTCGGTATATGCGTGCCCAAATGCAAGTACATTCTCAGCTTCCGCATATGCGGGAACTTCGCTGGGTTATTCGGCAATGGACTTTCCCGACTTTTACGACCTTAACGGCGGCTCGCTTGAATCTTTGGAAATAACGTTCACAGATACCGATTACGGTACATGGTACTTGGGGTCAGACGCCCTGTCTGACGCGAAACCCAACATAATCGACGCCGGTAAAGTCTCGCAGCTTTCATTCAAAGCAGCGGCGGCCGGAACCGCGAAATTTTCCTGGCGGGTTGCAAACGCCGCGGGCTATTCGCAAAGCGCGGCCGGAACCATCACTGTTTCCAGTACAACACTCACACTTTCTTCCTATTCGGCATCCTCCAAGGTGACAAAAGGAAATACATGGACCGTTTTGCCGTCTCATTTCAGCTATTCGCCGTCGGCAGCATCCATTACCTATATCAAAATCAGTTCCATTCCCGCTTCCGCCGACGGCTATCTCTGCCTGACTGCTGCACTTGCAAAAAACACCGATTGCGGTTATCCGGCAATTACGGCAAATGCCAAGCTTTCAACAGGGGCAATTATTCCGTATAACTATATACAATACCTCAGGCTTGTTACTGCAAGCGGCAGCACCAGCGCCTCTGTATCCTTTACATGGACGGCAACGGCAGACGGTACCGCCTCTTCGGCCGAGTGGGCCGGCTCGGCATCCTATACTGTACGGTTTGTAACGGGCGGGAAGATCTACTATGACGCCGATATGAATATTCCCCTGACGTTGGACGCTTCGGATTTCAGCTCGGAATTTAAAGACGCAACTGGATATACGCTTTCCTATGTCACATTTACGCTGCCCGCAAAAACATGCGGAACTCTGTATTACAACTATAGCCTGTCAACAAAAACGGGTACGGCTGTTACGACAACAGCCAAGTATTATACAGGCTCAAGCCCAAACCTGTCATATGTCACCTTTGTGCCCGCAAGCAATTATACAGGTACCGCCACCATTTCATATAAAGCATTTACGTCTAGTGGGACCTATGTCTCCGGAAGTTTATACATAACGGTTTCCAACAGCAGCGGCGGAACCTTCAGCTATACGATCGACAAGAATCAAAATCTGCAGCTTGATGCGGCCGACTTTGCCGATGCATTTTTAAACGCTACCGGCGAATCTCTGTCCTATGTTAAATTTACGCTCCCGTATTCTTCGTGCGGAAAGCTGTATTATGACTACATCTCTTCATCGGACTATGATTCCACGGTATCCTCTTATAAAAAATATTGTGTTTACGCTTCGCCATATCTGTCATACGTCACTTTCGTACCCCGTGACGATTATACAGGCGCTATTACCATAAACTTTAAAGGCTACACCTCGGACAACGTCGGGTACAGCGGCAAGTTTGTCATTTTCGCAGTTGACAGCCCGGCGGGCATTGTGTCCTACACAACAAAGTTAAACGGCGCCACACAGCTCTCCGGCGACGATTTTGCCGATGAATTCATCAGCGTGACCGGTTCAGTTTTGTCTTATATCGTATTCACTCCGCCTGCGTCAACCAGCGGGGCGCTGTATTACAGCTATTCTTCAGAGACTTCAACAGGGACAAAAGTCTCCGCGTCCACCAAATATTATAACGGCTCATCTCCCGACATCTCCGACATCACTTTCGTACCGGCTGAAAACTATATCGGTACGGTGGAAGTCAAATACACGGTTTACAGCGCGGGCAAAGCGGCGTATATCGGCAAGCTTAAATTCGCCGTAGGCCAGGCAAGTTCCGGGAGCATATCCTATAAAACTGATTACAACACTGCGCTTAAATTCAAGGCCGGTGATTTTGTCAGCAAATTTTATTCGAATACGGGAGGCTCGGCGCTGTCTTACATTGAATTATCCCTGCCTTCCGCAACGTATGGAAAGCTCTATTACAATTACACCTCGTCCTCTGTTTTTGACGCCGCAGTGTCGGCAGGTAAAAAATATTATGTAAACGCATCTCCCTATATATCAGGCATCACCTTTGTGCCGAAATCGGGCTATTCAGGTTCGTTCAGTATTGTCTATACAGGCTATGACGCAAACGGCATGGGCTACGCGGGAAGAATAACGATAACCGTAGGCGGTGATGCCGACACCGTATATTATGAGACCACCTCTCTCGGTGAAGTGACATTCGGCGCTTCTGATTTCAGAGACGCTTTCAAAGATCAGACGGGGGAAACGCTTTCTTATGTGAAATTTACCCTGCCGTCATCTTCCTGCGGCAAGCTCTATTACGGCTACAGCTCGGATGGCAGCTATGACACCAGGGTGACATCCTCCGCAAAGTATTATGTGAGCGCCTACCCCTATCTGTCACGTGTTGCGTTTGTCCCCGATTCCGGCTATACCGGCACGCTTACCATCGAATATACCGCCTATAACAGCGACGGGGATTCTTCGGAATTTGCGCTTATCATTGCGGTTTCCGACTCCGACGGCGGCCGGGTTGGCTATAAGACGGATAAAAACACGCCCGTCACACTGGATGCCAATGATTTTATCGAAGCGTTTGAAGATGAGACGGGGTATACCCTGAACTATGTCAAATTTACGCTTCCATCCTCCGCCTGCGGTCAGCTCTATTACGGTTATACTTCCTCATCAAACTATACGTCAAAGGTTTCGGTGTCGGCAAAGTATTACAAAAGCGCCTCTCCTCAGCTTTCCAAGGTGACATTCGTGCCAAATACCGGCTATGTCGGCACCGTCACTATTCCATATACCTGCTGCACTTCGGACGGAACGGCATATACGGGCGAGCTCAGTATTGCCGTTTCAGACCCGGACGCAGATCCCTTTACCGATGTGAGCACAAATTATTACTGGGCCGAGGAGGCTGTCATATACCTGTACAACCAGGGCGTTGTGACCGGTACCGGCAATGGAAAATTCAATCCGGGCGATCCGGTTTCGCGCGGGGACTTCATGCTGATGATCTGCAGAGCTTTTGACCTGTCCGTATCCTCATCGGATAACTTCACCGATGTCTCCCCGGACGCCTACTATTATGATGCGGTGGCCTCCGCAAGAGCGCTTGGCATAGCCCAGGGGAGCAGAGGTATGTTTTATCCCGCGTCCGACCTATCCAGGCAGGACGCCATGGTACTCATAGTAAGGACGCTGGAGGCGCTGGGAGAGCCCCTGACCAAAGGTTCCGCCGGAGATTTGGCAGGCTATGCCGATATCGGCAGCATTTCCGGGTACGCGGCAGAGCCGGCGGCCACGCTGGTAAACGCCGGCATAATTACCGGCAGCGACGGTCTGCTAAACCCAAAGAACACAATGAGCAGGGCGGAAATGGCCGTTATTTTATACCGCGTTCTGACCATGTAATATCGGGCGCATACAATGCCGCATATCTATTATTTCTGGATAATAAAAGCGTGACGCATCCCGTTTTTTAAAACGCGGCGCGTCACGCTTTTATACCGTAGGTATCATACTGCTAAGACGATGAAAATATAAAGCGGGGATCTTTTTTGTCCGGCAAGCCAGACGATGACAGCGGGCTGATGCCCACCGGGGAGGATGACG
This sequence comes from Oscillospiraceae bacterium, assembly GCA_050253535.1. Classification (GTDB taxonomy): domain Bacteria; phylum Bacillota; class Clostridia; order Oscillospirales; family Oscillospiraceae; genus JBFWIW01. The sequence goes on along the minus strand of JBFWIW010000010.1, from coordinate 410 downwards.
CCGCCGGGCGGAAAACAGGCCGCTCTGCTTCACTAAAACATATCGTCCGCCCATTCCACGGAATCAAGATAGACCTTTAAAATCTCGTGGGAGGATATCCCATATTTCCCGGCAATGTTCGAGGCTTTGATCCAGCTGCCCTGTTCATAGTTTTTAATAATGCCGAGGAGATCGGCGCTTTTGCCTTTATTTGTCACGAGTGGAGACGATATACTTTCGCTGAGCTGTGTCAGTTCAACGATATCGCACATCGGGGTATCAGTCATAATGTCCATAAGTGAAAAAAGGCCCAGCATAAACAGATCGTCCTTGCTCTTCCTCATTCCGGCCAGGGGAGCTAATGATTCGAGGAAATGAGCGCGGATCAATGACATACGGAAAAGCTCCTCCGGTTTTTCATCTTTTATTTG
>JBFWIW010000009.1:28051-60852 GCA_050253535.1 Oscillospiraceae bacterium | reverse complement strand
GCAAATTAATAGACAGTCCGCGCGTCCGGCCTGCTCCCGGCCGGATAATTATATGCCTCGGCCCAAAATGGACGCAGGCTTTGCGGAAAAGCCTATAGTTTATTATATCACATATATGTAAACAGAAGATAAATAAAAAACGCACAGATGCCAATGGTGGACATGAGAAGCGCAAAAGAAAGATTCCTTTTTATCCTCCGCGACATACGGTATACCGTCATATCGGCATTAATTAACATCTCGCGGTAACTCTTCCCCTTATAACCGTTTTTCCATATGCCGTCGAGCAGAGCACCCGCCCGGGCGGCGGGGATGCGCTCGCTTTCGTCGTCAGCCTTTAGCCTCAGTTCCCTGTATGCGGTATTCCTCAAAAGCAATATGCCCGCGTCTAGCAAGTCTGAAGCGAAACAGGATATAGCGTCGGCAATGTCGAAGAGCCCCATGCTTATCGGTATAAGCGCACGGTTTTCCCCCGGTACAGCAGTAGCTCTCCCCTTTATTATATGTCCGCCGGCTGCCCGGAACAGGCGGTTTTCCGCAAAAACCGACATCAGCCTGCCAAATACCTCGGGTAGCCATTTCAGAAGCAGCGGACGGTAGAAAACATATTCGAGATCCAGCTTTTCCGGCATCAGGCTAACATATGTCCTGTTTCCTGCGGCATCTTTCTTTATCAGAAGCTTTCTCACTATGAAGAAGTATATTAATGCCCCCAACGCTATGGATATCCACGCTCCTCCCAGATTCGCCAGCGTGAAATAGTGTATTGCGTGGCTGAGCTTACCGCCCGAGAGGAAAGGGGCCGCAAGGCTGGCAATTTTGTCCATCGTGAAGCCAGGGAAAAGTCCCATAACCGGGAAAATGACTGCCGTTGCGCATATCGCGAAGGTACTCAGGATACCCATATACCTCGCTCGCGCGGGCTTTGGATGGTGCGGTTTCAGCGGCTTTTCAACAAAAAGGACTACATACAGCTTTGTCATATAGGCCAGAGTAATTCCGCCGGATAAGAGAAAAAGCCATTCGATAAGCTGAAAGCCAAAAGCGGAAGATCCCGCACTGTGCAGAATTTCAATGTATTCGACTATGCTCTCGTGCAGAAGAGTTTTGCTCACATAGCCGCTGAGGAGCGGTACGCCGGCAATTCCGAGGGCGCCTGTCAGATAGGCTGCGTTCAGCAGCGGCTTTCCCCTGCCGAAGCCGCGGATGTCATTTAGGTCAAACTTGCGCAGATCCATATACACAACCCCCGCTATCATAAAGAGCAGGAGCTTGAAAAGAGAGTGGTTTACCATATGGAGTGCTACCCCGCGGGCAGCAAGGGCACTCTCTTCGCCCAAAAAGCCGATCATACCTATGCCGACGAGGATGAACCCTATCTGCGACATGGATGAGCACGCAAGCGTACGCTTAAGGTCCACCGAGAGAAGCGCCAAAACTGCGCCCAGAACCATAGTTATCGTTCCGAGTATGAGGATTACGGCGCCCCAATTGGGGTCGTACCGAAAAACGTTGCAGGATATGACTATTATACCCAAAACGCCGGTTTTTGACAGTATGCTGGACAGGAGGGCCGTTGCCGGTGCCGGCGCCGCGGTATAGGCCCTCGGGAGCCAGATATGTATCGGGAACATGCCGGCTTTCGCGCCGAAGCCAAAAAGCAGGCAGGAACCTGCCGCATACAAAACACCTCTGTTCCCGCCGGAAGCTATATACGCCTGCGCCGCGCCATATATTTCGTCCATACTGAGCGTTCCCAGGCTGTGCTGAAGAAGGAAAATTCCCATTAGCGACACAAGTCCGCCTATTACAGCGACTGCGAGATAGGTGTTTGCCGCACTGATGGCCTTTTCCGTCTCTTCATGCACCACCCAAACGAAAGAAGTGAAGGACATTATCTCGAAAAATATGAAAGTCGTATAGAGATCAGCGGCGAGGAAAATTCCCATAGACGCGCCAAGAGTCATAAGGAAGAAAAACCAGTAACGCCCGCAGTTTGTACAGTGCGACATGTACTCTTTGGAGAAAAGCGTGGTCATGAACCAAGCCGAGGCCGTAAGTACGCAGTACACCATACCAAAACCGGTAAGTCTGAAAGAGATGCCCATGAGACACAAGTTTTCCGCGCGGAATTCAGTACCCGGGCCTCCCGTAAGGCAGATATAAATTACGGCGGCTCCTTCCGCCGCGGCGGCGATAACCGCGAGATACCCGGCAGCGTCCTTCGACTTATAATATATTATCCAGGCGGCTGCGGCAAAAGCCATCGGAAGAAGGACAAGCAGCGGCAGTATAAAATTTTCTGTCATTACCTGACCTCCTTTTCGCTCTTGAGCGGTCTGTCTTGAACCTTAACCAAAAACTGTTGCGGATATTGCGTCCGTTATATTCTCTATCTGCACCGCCCATACTCCTGTGGCTATAACCATGACCGAAATAATAACTATCGGAACCCACATATAGGCGTTTACCTCAAGCCTGCCTTCAAAACTAACGAGTTTTTCATCCGGCGGCATAAAATAACCGCGTACAACAACCGACAGCATATACATCGCGGTTAAAAGCGCGGACACAAGAATGACGACAGCACCGACTATTTCCATCCCACCGCCGGACTGAAGCGCCGCTTCAATGAGGTTCCATTTGCTGAAAAATCCGTTTAAGGGTGGAAAGCCCGTGAGCGCAAGCGCCGATACCGTGAAGCATGCGAATGTCACCGGCATACGTCCCGCCAGGCCGTTCAGCTCCGGCAGAAATTCCCTCTCCGTATTATGCAGGACGGCGCCGCAGCAGAAGAAAGCCAGTATCTTGATAAGGGCGTGAAAAAGCATATGCATGAGCGCCGCTGAGAATCCCGCTGCGTTCATAAGCGTTACTCCGAATAGTATATAAGAAAGGTTAGCTACCGTGGAGTAGGCGAGCCTGCGCTTAAAGTGCCCTTCCTTAAGCGCCATGCTCGAGCCATAGAATATCGTGACGGCGGCAAGCGCCATAACCGTATACTGCGCCCACGTTCCGCGCAGAATCTCAGTTCCGAAGCAATAATAGGTGAGCCGCATTCCAGCGAAAACGCCGGCTTTGACAACGGCGACAGCGTGGAGAAGCGCCGTTACAGGCGTCGGTGCAACAGAGGCTTTTATAAGCCAGTCGTGTATCGGGAATATGGCGGCCTTTACCGAAAAACCAATGAAGGCCATGACAAAAATTATAAGGTATGCCCCGCCGACGGCGGATACCCCCACAGCAGCAAGCCCTCCGGCGGCAAAGTCGGTCGGTACCCCGCAGGCTATGAGCACCGCCATGCCGATAAACGCGAAGGCAGAACCGCCAAGCATACACGCGAGATATATTTTGGAAGCGCGAATGGCCGCCTTAGTCATCGTATGCATAACAAGCGGCATGGTGGAGAGGGTCAGCAGCTCATAAAAACAGTACATCGTTATGAGGTCTCCCGCCATCGCGATTCCCAGTGTCGCCGCATAGGAAAAAAGGAAAAACATATAGAACCCTGTTGGGAACTTCTCCCGGGACAGGTATTCAAAAGCGTAATATGTCGTAAGCGGCCACAATGTCGCGACCATTGCGCCGAAAAAGCGGCCAAGCCCGTCGAACCGGAACATAACAACTAGCTTCGGAGTGATAGAGAACAGCGGATAAGCGTCCTCCGTACACCACAGGACAAGCGCCCATACCAAGGCCGAATTTATGAGCACCACGGCTGCTATGAACTTGCGCCGAACATATTCAGCCCTCATTGGCGGAAGGTAAAGCGCCGCCCCACCTGTTATGGGCAATATTATCGTTATCACTAGAAGAGCCGGAGACATCCGGTCACCCCGTTTTCATCCCGCACAGGCGGGGTATTTTCATACAAATTCAAAAAGGGACGGTAAAAACTGAAACGCGGATCATTAACCGGGTTCATTTGAAACCGTTATTACATGGAAAGCCTGGCAACCTCGGTGAGCCATGAAACAAGATCGGACGACCATAAACCGAGAGCTATAGTAAGTATCGCAATAACAAGTACGGGAGCCCACATCAGGGGATCTTTTTCGGGCCTTATGCGCGGAGCGGACGGTATGTAATCTTTACCCGGAAAAAAACCGGTTATTGAAATCGGCAAAAGATATCCGGCAGTGAGGAGAGCCGATATAAGCAGAATAACGGGCGCCAGCCAGGAAAAAACAGCAAGCCCGGAGCCGAGCGACGTCATGGCGAGCGCCCATTTGCTGATAAAACCTGACGCCGGAGGTATACCGATTAAGGCAAGCGACGCCATCGTAAAGCTCCAGAGCGTAATCGGCGTCTCCTTCCCTATCCCGCGCATATTGTCGACATGCGTCCTTCCGGTGTAATAGATTATTATGCCGGCGGAGAGGAAGAGCGCGGTTTTTATTGTCGCATGGTAGACTGTGTGCAGAAGTCCCGCCATAAGCCCCTCCGCCGAGAGCAGGAACACACCAAGGAGCACATATGAAATCTGGCTCACAGTCGAATAAGCCAGCCGGGTTTTAAGGACTTTAGTCCTGTATGCCATCATGGAACCCATAAATATCGTGAGGAGCGCCAGCGAAAGAAGCGCTTTCTGGACCCACGTCCCGGCTATGAAGTCCGCGCCGACATTATAATATAGTATCCTTATTATCGCGAGGACACCGCCCTTCGCTATTACCGCGGAGAGGACGGCGCTCGCCGGAGCGGGGGCCACAGGGTGCGCCGCCGGTAGCCAGCCGTGCATGGGATACATACCGGCTTTTGTACCGAAGCCCACCATTGCAACAAACACGGCGATCAGTATGAGTTTTTCATGTCCGGCTATTCTGGTCACGTCGAGCGACCCTCCTGGGATGAATTCAAGCGTCACGGCGTAGTGGTTTATCACCAGCATGCCGAAGAGGGCCATAAAAGCGCCGCCTATCGAGTAGAACAGATATTTAACAGCGGCAGCGATTGCCTCTTTTTTCAGTGTGTGCAGGACGAGCGGCAACGCCATAAGCGTCAGTCCCTCATAGAACATATAGAGCGTAAAAAGGTTCCCGGCAACATCCATGCCTATAAGCATGGATTCCGACAGGAGGTAAAAAGCAAAAAAACGGTCCTCGCTCTGTTCATGTTTCATATAGACACAGGAGTACAGCCCGACAAGAAGCCATATGGCGGACGTAAAAATGGTGAAAATCTTTGTAATACCATCGGCGCGGAAGCTCACAAAGAGAGTGTTAGTCAGCTTCCATACAGTAAAGTCCGCGCAGCCTTCGGCCGCCATGACCAGCACAAGGGCAAACTCCGCCGCGAGCGCCGCTATCATGAGCCCGAGCTTGATTCTCCTGTTCTGAAGCTTAAGTGCCGGCAGCAGGACGCCCGCGATTATAGGGAGGGTAACGGTTAAAATAATAATCGTTCTCATAACATACAAATCCTTCCTTTCATATTTAGGACGCGCTGATTAAAACCGGCTTTGCCGGATTAGCTGGAATCTCCAATTGAGGCAAAAAAAGTAACTTCCAAGCTTTTTTAACGAATGATGGGGGCGTTAGCCCGTCAAGACGATAATGATTCAATCGGTGCGTCCCAAAAGCAGATGCACAAGTGCAGGTGGTCATCCCATCATTGAAAGCCCGGCCTGCAGGATATCGGTGAGCGGTTTCGACCATAACCCGAACAGGACGTTAAGCGCCGAAAATGCAGCTATCGAGAAAAAGAACCGTCTCGCCTGTCTCACTCTCATAGTGCCGTAGGAACTCACTGTCGGGGTGTAGATATTCACCATCGTGCCGAGAAAATATACGGAATTAAGAATCGTGCTGACGGCGAGAACAATGAGCGTCACCAGCATAATTCTCGGCTCCTCCAGCGCGGCATATGCAAACAGGAGCTTTGATATGAAGCCGACAAATCCCGGTATACCGACCATCGACAGCGCTCCGATCACAAAACCGACACCCGCTGCCGGATTCCGGAAGGCCGAACCCTTAAGTCTCTCAAGGTCCCCTTTTCTGCCGGATACGGCGGAGAGGCCCGACGAAGATAGAAAGAGGAGCGGCTTTGTGACGGCGTGGGAGGCAATATGCAGAAGCGCCGCTATCATACCTGTCTGCGGAGATATTCCGATGCCCATGTATATGTACCCCATCTGCGCCGCTGAGGAAAACGCTATCATGCGGCCTATGCTCTTCTCCCTTATCGCGCTGACGGAGCCGAGTATTACGCCCGCCGCTCCGAACATATACAGCACATCCTGTACGCCGGATGCATAAAAGATATCCGCTCCGAAAACGCAGAAAATTATCTTTATAAGGAGTATCACGTATCCCTTTGAAATAACGCCCGAGAGGATTCCCGCCGTGCCCGAAGGCGCGGTGCCATAAGTGTCGGGCATCCAGTAATAAAACGGGAACATCCCGCTTTTTATGGCGAGTCCGACTGTTATCATGATCATGGAGACAATAAGCTGCCGGACATACTGTCCGCTCTCCCAGATGGAGGCGACGGCAGTCTTCAGGTTCGGCATCAGAAGGTGCCCTGTTATGCCGTAAAGTATTATGACGCCGAATAAAAATAGTCCCGAGCCCAAAAGGCTGAATATCATATACCGCGTTGCCGCGGCTATTGTCTTTCCGTTTTTACGTATTATAAGTATCCCACAGGAGGACAGCATGCATACCTCGATAAAAACGTAGCCTGTAAATATATCGTTCGTGTGCGTAAGTACTATAAGAGATGCGATGACAAGGTCAATCATCGAAAAATAGAGGTTTCGTTTCTGCGGGCGCGACAGCTTTTCCAGCTGTTTTTGTCCACCGATGAGGCACAGCAGGATGACCGCCGAGAATATCGCCATAAAGAGCGGCTCGAGTATTCCGAACCGCAGCTCGTTGCCCCAGGGCGCCGTGAAGTGTCCCATGAGATAGGTCTGCGCCGAACCCAGCCTTATTATGGTGGTTATTAAGGCGCAGGATGCCGCAAAAACGAGTGACGTCAGGATAAGTGAAAGCCATTTTGCCTTTTTTTCATCCAGAAGAGAAGAGACAACGGAGCAGATAAGAGATAGGATTATTGCAAAGAGAGGAAAATTAAGGGTAAAATCCATTACTCGCCCTCCCCCTGCGCGTACATATAAACCCTGTCGAGGTCGAGCGTTTGGTATTTGCGGTACAGCCTCACTGCGAGCGCCAGCATCAGGGCGGTCACACTCACCGAGACGACAATTCCCGTGAGGACAAGGCCCGTTGGAATCGGATTGGAATAGAGCGACGCGTCAGTCGCGCCGTCCGTTATAATTGGAGCCACCCCGCCCTCTACATACCCCATTGAGGTGAGGAACAGGAACAGCGCCGTATTCATGATGTTAAGTCCTATTATTTTCTTAATGAGGTTCCTGTCCAGAAGCAGCATGACAAAGCCGATGGCAAAGAGAATCAAGGCGGTGCATTCCTCATAGTTCAAAGCGGAAAAATCTTCCCAGGTCATCACAGGCGCCCCCTTCTGAAAGCCGAATACAGGGCGTACATCGTCAGGGCAACCACAATGCCGACGGCGATATTCAGCGGCAGAATAAGCCCGGCGCTTAGGATGTTGCCCGCCTTACCCAGCGGTATTCCGTTTTCAAAATGGTTCGCGCCCATATAGAAGGAATATCCCTTCGCGACACTGTAAAACAAAAGCGCAGCGGCCATGATGTTCATAAGCGTCTTTTTACTGATCAGTCTGTCCTCACGGATGAATCCGAAAGCTATGGCGTACAGTGTGAGGCCCGCGCCGACTATAGACCCTCCGGAAAAACCGCCCCCAGGCGATAAATGGCCGTTTATCACAACGCACAGCCCAAACAGCACAATTACCGGGATTAGTAAGCGCGCCGTGATTTTTACAATGATATCGTCGGACGCGTTGTAGGCGGAGTCCTCCTCCATCTCCCTTTTTGTCTTGTGCCGTCCATCGTTTATTAGCAGTATAAAAACTACTGAACCCGCGGTAAACAGGACAAACGTCTCCCCAAGCGTGTCGAAAGCGCGGTAATCCAGTATCATGCCCGCAACCACATTAACCGCACCAGTCTCCTCCGGTCCGCTTTCTATATATCGCGTTGAGACCTCGTTGTTGGTGGGGGAGCCCGCGTCGCCGAATCGCGGCATACCCGATACCGTATAAAGCAGCACCGCTATTATGGCGAGGCACATTATCACCGACAAAAACCGGTATAGTTTTGAAAACATCCGGAGCTGAAAATGCTCTACACTCTTCACAGTCTCTAATTTAATCGGCTCGCTTTTTTCCCTTTCAAACAGGCTTTCGTCCTCCTGATAGGGCTCCATATCGGCCAAAAGGTCATGATCGCCGTCCAGCCAGGCGGAAAAACGCGACCTGATATTTTTCATTTTATTTCGTGTCATCGTGTTCATCTTCCTGTTTGACTAAATTTATCTTTCGGAGGGTGACAAAAAATAAAAGGCTCGTTATCCCCACGCCGACGGCCGTCTCCGTAATGGCGAGGTCGGGGGCCTGCAGAAGGAGCCATACAACGGTCATTATAAGACTGTAGGCCATAAAAACGATGACCGCAACTAAAAGCCTCTTGGAGAACGCCGTTGCCACGGCGCAGAAAATGAGGAATCCCAGAAGCAAAAGTTTAAAATAATCCATTTATCATCTCACCTTTCCGACCGTTTAACGTACACTCGTAAGGTCTTCAAAAGCCGCATGCTTTTGAAGGTCTTCCGCCGTCATGTATTCGAGCTTGGTTATGAGATGCGAGGACACAGGGCTCGATATCCACATGAAGAATATTATAAAGATGAGCCGCAGGGATAAGAGGCTCGCTCCGTATATTACGATAAGAGCCGACATCATAAAGAGTATGCCCACCGTGTCGGTTATAGCTGCTGACTGCATGCGGTTAAGCGCAAATCTGAACCTGAAAGTACCCAGAACCGAAACCGATATGGATATTATCGAACATAAGACAAGCGCCGCCACAACCCCGAATCTGACCCATTCAAGTATCATCCTCGTCGTCCTCCTCATACACCTCATCGTCATCTCCGCGGTGTGCTATTATATAGACCCTCGCAAGGACGACTACAGCCAGAAAGCTTATCATGGCGTAAATTAAACTTACATCAAGAAGATATCCCTGCCCGAGGCAGACGGAGAGTATCGCTATCGCAATGACGATCATCGTACTGATAAGGTTTATTCCCATTATTCGGTCGGCCACTCGGGGGCCCTTTATGGCCCTGACGAGTGAAAAGGCCATCAGCACGCCAAAAATAAGGAGCGTCACAACAAAAAGGATTTCATATGCCCTGTCGACAGCTTCCATTTATGCCTCCATCTTTTTCAGAAGGCGCATAAAGCAGCCATCCTGTATACCGTCTATCATCTCGCGGCTGAGACAGTGTACCGTATACTTCTGCCCGTCTACGGAAACGGTAATGGTTCCGGGAGTCAGCGTTATTGAGTTTGCCAGTATTACCTTAGCTAAATTGCTCTTCAGATCTGTGTCAAAGCATACAACCGTCTGCTTAATTGGTATGTTTTTATCCAAAATTATTGCTATTACTTTGACATTCGCCTTGATTATTTCGGCTATCAGAATGAAGATATAGGCGACCAGATATCCCGTCCGCCGCATAAATCGCAGTTCTCTTTTAAGGCTGTAATTCGTGAACCGGATCATAAAAACATAGAGCACCGCCGCCGCCGGGAGTCCCAGGAGGCATACCTCGACAGTGATCCGCGCGTTAAAAATTATCCACATTATATAAAACAGCAGAAGCAACGGCTCACCCCTCCTTTTTTGGCGGAATACGGCGCCGAGCGCCTTTTGCATTAATTTATTCAAGTCCGCCCGTGACGCCAGCAATGACGTTGTTAATTTTAACATAAAACTGAAGTATTATCAACAATATCTTGACGTTTTTAAGCGATTATGTTGTTTTGCCTTCATACATTCCTGCAATCCTGCAGATTTTGTCAAACCTCAAAATTAGACAAAAACATGTCCATACCTTGGACATATTAACTATTGACACCCCATTCCATAACTTGTATTATATATAGCATGTAATCATTTTCTATCACAATATATAGTATTTGCCGCCGGCAAGTACTCAGAAAGGTAGCTGGTGGTATGGCAATCAGCAATATAAAAAAGAGAGATGGGCGGACACTTCCATTCGACAAGAAAAAGATAGCGTACGCTATTTCAAAGGCCTTTAAGGCCACTTACAAGCCCTACAACGACGACGTCGCCGCAGCACTCGCGGACGAGGTCGTCTCTATTCTCGAGGTGGAGGGCAGAGCCGTGCCGGAGGTTGAGCACGTTCAGGACATGGTGGAGAAAGTCCTAATGGACAACGGCTATGTTACTACGGCAAAGGCGTACATTCTCTACCGCGCAGAGCGCAACAGAGCCCGCCAGATGAACACGCGCCTCATGCAGACCTATGAGGAGATCACCTTTGCCGATGCGCGCGACTCCGATGTGAAGCGCGAGAACGCGAATATCGACGGCGACACCGCGATGGGCGTTATGCTTAAGTACGGTTCCGAGGGTGCGAAACAGTTTTACAACATGTTCGTCCTCAATCCGGATCACGCGGCTGCCCATACCGAAGGCGATATACACATCCACGACCTCGACTTTCTCACTCTGACGACAACCTGTACGCAGATCGACATCACAAAGCTCTTCAAGGGCGGATTCTCGACGGGCCACGGCACACTGCGCGAACCTAACGACATAGCCTCATACTCCGCTCTCGCCTGCATAGCCATCCAGTCCAACCAGAACGACCAGCACGGCGGCCAGAGCATAGTGAACTTTGACTACGGCATGGCGGAGGGCGTCAGGAAAACCTATGTCCGCCTGTATCGCCAGAATCTCGCCAAGGCGCTTATGCTGTGGCGAGATATGGATGACCCGGAAAACGCGCTTAAGGCCGTCATGAGCGAAATAACGGACCGCACGGGCCTTGTCCCCTCTCTTGAAGACCACGATGCGTACCTCGCCGAAGAACTAAAGATCCTGACCGAGAAATACGGCGACGCCTCCGGCATAGAAAAGGCGCAGAAGGCCGCTCTCCTCTATGCCGTGAAGGAAACCGACCGTGCCGCCTATCAGGCGATGGAGGCTTTCATCCACAACCTCAATACCATGCACTCCAGAGCCGGGGCACAGACGCCGTTCTCTTCGATAAACTATGGCATGGACACAACTCCCGAGGGCAGGATGGTTATGAAGAACGTCCTGCTCGCGACGGAGGCCGGTCTCGGAAACGGCGAGACGCCGATATTCCCGATACAGATATTCAGAGTCAAAAACGGCGTTAACTTAAACCCCGGCGAGCCCAACTATGACCTCTTCAAGCTCGCCTGCCGCTGCTCCGCAAAGCGACTTTTCCCGAACTTCTCATTCATCGACGCGCCCTATAACCTGCAGTATTACAAGCCCGGCCACCCTGAGACGGAGATCGCCTACATGGGCTGCCGCACCCGCGTCATCGGAAACGTCTACGATCCCACGCGGGAAATATGCAACGGCCGCGGCAACCTCAGTTTCACCTCTATAAACCTGCCGCGACTCGCTATAAAATCCGGCGGCAGCATCGAGCGCTTCTTTGAGGATCTGAATCACAAGCTCGACCTTGTTGTTGACCAGCTCCTCGAGCGCTTTGAGATACAATGCCGCAAGCATGTCTACAACTATCCGTTCCTCATGGGGCAGGGCGTTTGGCTCGACAGCGATAAGCTCAGCTGGAACGACGAGGTGCGCGAGGTCCTCAGGCACGGTACCCTGACCGTTGGCTTCATCGGCCTTGCCGAGACGCTCAAATGTCTTATCGGCCAGCACCACGGAGAGAGCGAGAAGGCTCAGAATCTCGGCCTTGAGATAGTGAGCCACATGCGCGCACGCATGGATGCCGAGAGCAAAAAACGCGGCCTCAATTTCTCTCTGATCGCGACGCCCGCGGAGGGCCTCTCCGGCCGATTTGTAAAAATCGACAAAAAGAAATACGGCGTTATCCCCGGCGTAACCGACAGGGATTATTACACAAACAGCTTCCATATCCCCGTATATTTCCCGATAAGCGCGTTTGACAAGATAAGGCTGGAGGCCCCGTACCACGCGCTCACTAACGCCGGACATATAACCTATATCGAAATGGACGGTGACCCAACCCAGAATCTGGAAGCCTTTGAGAAAATAGTCCGTTACATGGGAAAGGCCGGTATCGGCTACGGCGCTATAAACCACCCTGTCGACAGGGACCCCGTCTGCGGCTATACCGGAATCATCGGCGACGAGTGCCCCAACTGCGGACGCAAAGAGAACGAGAGCCCCTGCGGCTTTGAGCGCATACGCCGCATAACCGGTTATCTCGTCGGCACGCTTGACCGCTTTAACGACGGCAAAAGGGCCGAGGAAGCCGACCGCGTGAAGCACAGCGTTTAAACACCCTTTGGTATCCGCAGACTCCTGAAAATGTCAAATAAAGTCCCTCCCGGCAGTGTTTACACTGGGAGGGACGCTTTTCGGGGCCTTTAGCAGCCCAGCTGCATTCCCACCCTGATACGAAATGCGTTTAATTTTTCAGGAGCTCCGTTATTGATATGCCATTACCTTTGCTTTTAATTATTTGGAGGGACATCTATTATGAAGGTCGCAGGACTCGTTCAGGATTCCATCGTCGACGGGCCGGGCTTCCGCTTTACCGTCTTTACCCAGGGCTGTCCCCATGGCTGCCCCGGCTGCCACAACCCAGAAACGCACAACCCCTCGGGCGGTACGGAGATGCCGGTCGCCGATGTCGTCAAAAAACTGCTCTCCAACCCCCTGACCGACGGCGTCACCCTCTCAGGCGGTGAGCCCTTCATGCAGGGAGCCGACTGCGCGGCAATCGCGCGGGCAGCGCACGAAAACGACCTGAATGTGTGGACATATACCGGTTTTACCTTTGAAAGGCTTATTGAACTCTCTGAAACTGACGTCTGTATGAAAGCACTCCTCTATGAGACGGACGTCCTTGTGGACGGGCCCTTCATCCTCGCTGAGCGGTCTCTGTCCCTCAAGTGGCGCGGCAGCAAAAATCAGCGCCTTCTGGACGCGAAAAGAAGCGTCGCGGAACGCAAACCCGTGTCAATCGAATAAGCTTCGGGATCGCCCAAAAATAACGTTGATAATAATATCGGTATTTCATTATTAAAAACAAACCAATTTTATATTGTTGAAAAAGAATTAATTTTGCTGTAATATGTTTAAAACATTATAATTATTTGGGAGGAATTCTGCATGGTCAGCGCGATGAAAGTCACGCCGAAGGACAATGTGGCCGTAGCGATAGAGCCGATTGCCGGAGGTCAAACTGTTTTCTATACCCTGCCGGACGGCAGCATCCATGAAATAACGGCGGCTGAGGATATTCAGATATATCACAAATTCTCCACCTGTAACATAAATAAAGGCGAAGCCGTCCTCAAATACGGCGAAGTCATCGGCGTGGCGACCGAGGACATCGGCGCGGGCCGCCACGTCCATACGCACAACGTTATAAGCGAGCAGGAAATCAAAGAGGGGGTACACACGAAATGATGCAGAGACAGACTTTCTGGGGCTACCGCCGTCCGGACGGCAAAGTCGGCATAAGAAACCACGTGCTCATCCTCCCTGCCTCCTGCTGCTCCTCCGATCTCACCCGTAAGGCAGTCCAGCAGGTGCGCGGCTCTGTCACCTTCAACAATCAGTACGGCTGCTCTCAGGTCCCGCCGGACCAGAAATATATCATGGATGTCATGGCCGGCTATGCCGCGAATCCGAACGTCTATGGCACCGTCATAGTCTCGCTCGGATGTGAGAACTGCCAGATGGATTTAGTCGCGGAAGCCATCGCGCAGCGCACAAACAAGCCTATGGAAAAGTTCATCATCCAGGAAAACGGCGGCACGCTGCACACGCTCGAGCTGGTCGTCCGCGCCGCTATGAAGATGGTTCAGGACGCGAGTATGCTGAAGCGCGAGGAATTCCCCGTCACCGAACTAATCGTGGGAACCGAGTGCGGCGGCTCCGACCCAACCTCGGGCCTGGCCTCCAACGTGCTTGTGGGCGAGCTGTCCGACCGCGTGGTCGAAACCGGCGGAACGTCCATCCTCAGCGAGACAACAGAGTTTATCGGTGCCGAACACATCCTTGCAAGGCGTGCCAAAACGCCCGAAATCAAAGACCGGCTCTATTACATCATAGACCGCTATGAAAAGAGCATGGAGATACACGACCAGTATATAAGGGACGGCAACCCCTCACCGGGGAACAAGACCGGCGGCATAACGACGCTGGAGGAAAAATCCCTCGGCTGTATCCACAAGGGCGGCCATTCGATCATAAATCAGGTCTATGATTACGCCGACCCCGTAACCGAAAGGGGCCTCGTCATCATGGATACGCCGGGAAACGACATGTCGTCGATTGCCGGTATGGTGGCGGGCGGTGCGCAGGTCATCGTCTTTACCACCGGCCGCGGTACTGCGACCGGTCACCCGATAACCCCCGTGATAAAGATAACGGGGAACCGCATAAGCTTCGAGGCCATGAAGGACAACATAGACGTGGACGCGAGCCCCGTGATATACGAGAGCGGCTCCCTCTCCCGCATGGCCGACGGCCTTTATAACGAGGTTCTCGACGTCTCCGACGGCAAGCTCACAAAATCCGAAGTGCTCGACTATATGGAGACCTCCGTCGTAAGGCTCTGCAATTTCACCTGATCATCTGATACTGAATCCGCATAGAGTCAATGATAAATCATCGGTCTTTTTTGCACCAGGTTTCGTTAGCCTCATTGGCGCCAGCCCGGCTTAGTCACCGCCTCTATCTGGAATCAGCATGAACTCAAAACGGCGGGTATGGGATATGTCCCCATGCCCGCCGTTTTTTATTCCGTGGGTTTTTTCGATTTCTCATGTATGATAAAGCAGAGGCGCCGGCAGAGCCGCGTCTCAAATCGGGTTCGGAGGTGCTTATGTGGATGAAGAGATGATTAACATGCTCCGCAGCCGTCAGGAAGAGGGCATGGCACTTCTCCGCACAAATTACGGTGGGCTCATACGCTATATCGCAGGCGGCATCCTGCAAAGCCCGGAGGATACGGAGGAGTGCGTAAGCGACATCTGCATGCTGGTCTGGGAAAAAATCGGCTCGTACTCGGCCGAAAGGGGCAGTGTCTCTGCCTGGCTCACCGCCCTTTCACGCAACGCTGCCATAAATTTTTTAAAACGCAGGCGCCCGCATGAAGAACTTTTCGACGACTACAAGGGCGCGGATTCGCCGGAATACGAGCTTCTGCGGAAAGAGCAGGCGCAGCGGCTGAAAGATGTGATAAACCTGCTTGACACCCGGCAGCGGAATCTGTTTTTCCGGAAATACTATTACCTCCAATCCACCGCTAGGATCGCGGCGGAACTCGGCACTACTGAGCGAGCCGTGGAGGGAAGGCTCTATCGTCTTCGCAAAAAACTGCAGAAAGCCCTGGGAGGTGACCTGTCTTGAGTAAAATTAGCCCTGAAGATTTTGACAAAATGGTCGCCGAAAATCTCGAAGACATAACTCCGGGCGAGTACACCATATCGGACGTGAACCCGTGGAGCCTTCCGATCGGCCGAATAACCTGGGGCCTCATACTCACCACCGTAACGCTGAGCTTCCTCTGGCTGCAGTATCTGCTGCCAGCGGTCGGCGTCATGCTGATGTACCTTGGCTTCCGCACCCTGCGCGGCGAAAACCGGTGGTTTCGCGCGTGCTGGCTGATCTCCGGCCTGAAGCTATTATGGAACTCGGCCAATCTTATCCTGTCGGTGACGCCTTACGGCTTCCCTGAATCAACGCAATTCACCTTCGGCGTCGTCTGGCTTGTTATCCAGCTCATACTGTTTTTTGCGTTCCGCAGGGCACTTTTACGCGTCTTTAAAAAATCCGGACAGAGTAAACCGGAACATGACCCGCTTCTTGCAGCGGGCATATGGACCGTCGCCGCTTTTGCGGTGGCTCTCTCGCCGTTCTCTCAGTCGTGGATCGCGTTCATCATAATGATAATTGCGTATATTATTATCGTCCGCGCACTTTTCAGCGTGGGGAAAGAACTCGACAAATGCGGTTACGAGATATCCGCCGCCCCGGTCAGGATAAGAGGCGGGCTAATATCCAGGATCTATGCCGTGCTGCTGATTCTTGCCGTAGTAGGCTTGTGCTTCTTCTTTAACCATCCCCCGCTCAATGTTGTGCCTTTTGCGCCGGCACCGGAGAGCGCGGCGCGCGAACACCTCGCCTCCCTCGGCTACCCGGAAGCTGTCCTGTCCGACCTTGCGGACAGCGACGTCGCCCTTATGGAAGATGCCGTCTGCGTGGAAACCTCCTACGAGATTCTCTCGTTTGATTCCCACCGGGAGGAAAACCGGGAAACGGATGAAGGCGGCGGCACATACATCCGGATAACGGAGATTCCGGGCAATACAAAGCTGCAGATTACCACCGTATACGCCGAAATGCCCGGCCGCAGGGCCTATGTCCTTCACTATTTCGAGTGGCTGGACGGCGCGGCTCTCTGGCAGGACGGCATCACCATATGGGCAAACAGTGATGAAGACCTTCAGGTCTCCGGCGGACGACTTTTATACGAAAAGGGTGGCGCGGCTTATGCCGCCTCATTCCCCCGCCTGTCAGCCGGAGTGCAGACAACTTACGGTTTCTTCGGCGCATCCGAATCAAGCCAGATAAAAGGCGCCGTTAGCTATCCCCTCGGCGCCGAAAGGCAGCGGGGATATGTGCTTTTTTCATTTGTTTCGAATTACGACAGCGACATGTGGGCTGTAAGCTCGGCGATAAATTACGCGCACATGTCTAACCCGATCCGCATCCCGTATGCGGATACCGAGCAACGCATTTTAAACGGTGACTTCACGTTTAAGGACGGCTTTGTGCAGCACGCTTCGAATTATGATTCCGCCGCATACCGCGAAGCGGAAAAATGAACGAGTTCCGCCCCGGATACAAAGCATCCGGGGCGGCTATTTTTTACTAAACTTTTAAGCCTTTGCATGCGGCAGTGTGGAGCCGCCGAAGGGCATCGCGATAACTGTTGCGTTTTCACCCTGCTTTTTCATTGCGGCATCGAACGCCTCCTGTACGGTTGGAAACGGCGTGAGGAAAATGCTTTTTACGAATTTCGGGTCCATCTCAGAGACCAGATAGATATCTGCATCGTCGAGCACCATGGCGATGGCAGCGGCCTTGTGCCCGCCAAGTTGGAAGTCGGTCTGTATACGCTCCACCATACTGTGTGATGACGGCGCCGTTGTCATCCACTTCTCGAAGACGCCTTCGCCGAGGCCCTCTTTGCAGGAACCAATAAGAATGATCGTGCCGCCCTTTTTGACGGCGTGCTTGGCATTGTCCAGCGCCTTCTGCGTCTGATAGAGGTTAAGATCCTTCGGCGCGCCGCCCTGCGAGACGAGGACGATATCCGCCCTCTCGGCGATCTCTTTGCTGTAGAGGCCGGAGAGGAACTTGCAGCCATCTCTGTGCGCCTTCTTTACGTCGCCCGCGACGGCGTAGACGATCTGCTTGTGTTCGTCGAGTACAACATTCAGAATGTAGTCAACGCCGACCATGTCGGCCGCCTCCTCGATGTCCATACGGATGGGGTTTTCGTCGATGCAGCCGGCGTGGGCGAAGGGGCTCGTCATCTTACTGTGATTACTTTGGATAGCGGCGCGCGTCGAGACGCCCGGCATGATGGCCTTGCCGCCGCCGGAAAAGCCCGCGAACCAGTGATACTCTATATTGCCCAGGCAAATTCGCCCGTCTGCCTCAGCGACCTCCTTCATGATGTCGACGGGGGTGCCGCGGCTCGTAACGCCGTAGTGCACGCACTCGGAGGTATCCGAGTCAATGCATCTTATCTCGGAAAAAGCGCGCTCACCGGCGAGCTTCTTCATCTCTGCCTCGGTGTGTCGGCGGTGGCTCCCCAGCGCGAAGATAAGGGTCAGGTCCTTCGGGCTGACGCCGGCCGCGTAAAGCTCATCCAAAAGCGCCGGCATAACCTTATACGTCGGCATAGGGCGCGTGATGTCGCTCGTAATCATGACGATCTTTTCACCCGGCTTCACCACTTTGCGCAGTCTGGGCGCTCCAATAGGATTATTAAGCGCGCGCTTCACCTCGTCCTCGCCCGTAAGGTCGAATTTGACCTCGTTCTGGACGACTGTTTCGCGCAGATTTTTGTCCGGCACCTCAACGTACTGCTTGCCTGTTCCGAACCCGAATTCCAGCTTCATATACGATTTCCCTCCGAAAGAGTTATAAATATTATTTACGATACGCACTGAGTGCGGAGCATCTGCTCCGCACTCAGAATACCATAAAACTTCACAAAAAGCGAATATTTTTTAGCGCCGTTACGTTACTTTTTAGGCATGGCGTGGCAGGATAGCCCCTCCACGTCATGGGCTGCTTCCATAATCACTTCGCTTATCGTCGGGTGCGGGTGGATAGTGTCTGCGAGCTCCTCAACCGTACCCTCGCACTTCATCGCGACGGCTATTTCGGCTATCATGTCGGTCGCTCTCGGGGCCATAATCTGCGCGCCGAGTATCTCGCCGGTTAATGCATCCGTCACAATCCTGGAGACACCGGAGGCGGCGTTCATGACCATCGCCCTGCCGTTGCCGGCCACGTTAAAGCTGCCGGTTTTCACACTCTTTCCCTGCTTTTTCGCCGCGTCCTCAGTGAGGCCGACATAGGCGATCTCTGGACTCGTGTAGATGCAGGCGGGGACGATGTCATAGTGCATCACCGACTTTTTACCCGCACAGTTTGCCGCCGCAACCAGGCCCTGGGCGCTCGCGACGTGAGCGAGCTGAATCTTTCCGGTTATATCACCGACCGCATAGATGTTGTCTACACTCGTTTTTAAGCCATCATCCACTGCGACAAACGCCCTGTTCATCTCGAAACCGAGATTTTCAAGGCCAATGTCCTTTGTCTGCGGGCGTCTGCCGACGCTGATAATGCAGCATGCCCCCTCGGCGGACTTTTTCTCGCCTGCGAGCTCGTATTCAACGCTTACCTTGCCGTCTCCGTCGACTATGCCCGTGACCTTGGCTTCGTTTACGATCGCGACACCCTTTTTCACGAGGCTGCGCTTTAATGTTTTAACAATCTCCTCATCGACGCCCGGCAGTATGAAGGGCATCATCTCAAGGACTGTAACTTTTTTTCCAAGGGTGGCGAAAAGGGTCGTGAACTCCATCCCGATGACGCCGCCGCCGATGATGACGAAGCTCTCGGGGAGTTCCTTCATGGCGAGAACCTCGTCGCTCGTCATGACCTTGGGTCCGTCCGCGCCGGGAATCGGCGGGCGTGCGGGAGCGGAACCTGTGGCCAGGATAACTTTGTCGGTCGTGACCTTTTTGCCGTCCACCTCTATGGTATGGGCATCCGTCAGCTTGCCGAAGCCCTTAATAACCGTGACGCCGTGGCTCTTTTCAAGGGCCGCTATGCCGCGGCGGAGCTTCTCGACCTTCTTGTCTTTAAAGGCGGTCAGTGTGCCGAAGTCTATCGCGCACTCGCCCGTCTTTATGCCGAACACCTTTGAATTTTCTATCTCCTCAAAGAGCTCCGCACCGTGCAGGAGCGCCTTTGTGGGGATACAGCCGCGGTTTAAGCAGGTGCCGCCCAGATCCCGCGCCTCAATGAGCGCGGTATTGAGCCCGTACTGAGCGCAGCGGATCGCGGCCTCATAACCGCCGGGGCCTCCACCGAGGACAACGGTGTCGTAGTCATAAGTTCCCGCGGCAGGTGCCTCGGATATTGCCGCCGGGACAGCCGCCGAAGCGGCTGCTGGTTCGTCAATCTTCTCGCCGGGTGTGCCGACAATAGCTATCGTCTCGGTTATAGGAACAACGTCGCCCGCGGGATGAAGTATCTTGAGAAGCGTGCCGCCCGCGGTCGCGTCTATTGTGATGGTGAGCTTGTCGGTCTCCATCTCAAAGAGCGGCTCACCCTCTTTTATAACGTCGCCTTCGCTTTTAAGCCAGCGGATTATCGTGCCCTCGGTCATCTGAAGGCCCTGCTTGGGCAGTATGATATTTATCGCCATTTATCTCTTCCCCCTCACATCAAAAGACCCGGATTTTCCAGCAGGGTCTTTATCCTGAGAAGGAATTTAGCGGCGGGTGCGCCGTCAATGATCCTGTGGTCGTAGGTAAGCGAGAGCTGCATCAGAGGCTTTACGCCGATGGTATCGTCCGCAAGCACAACCGGCTGCTTCTGCATCCTGCCAACGGCGAGAATGCCGGCCTCAGGCGGGTTTATGACCGCTGTGAAGCTGTCCACCTCGAACATGCCGAGATTCGTCACCGTGAAGGTGCCGCCGGACATTTCGTCGGGCTGAAGCTGATTCGACTTTGTGCGGGAAGCCAGATCCGCGCTCTTTGCGGCGATTTCGGTGAGACACATCTTGTCCGCGCCCTTTATAACGGGGACAACGAGTCCGTTGTCCGTGGCGACGGCCATGCCGACGTTCACATAGTGCTTGAGGATGATCGTATCGCCGGCCATGGAGGCGTTTACCATTGGGAATTCGGTAAGCGCTTTTGCCGTTGCGCGGAGGATAAAGTCGTTGTAGCTGACCTTTACCGAAAGCGCCTTAAGCTGCTCGCGCAGTTTTACGATCTCGGACATGTCGACGGTCATACGGTGGTTCGCCTGCGCCATATCAAGAAGGCTCTCTTTCATGCGCTGGGCGATGATCTTCCTCATTCCCTTTACGGGGATGACGGTCTCCAGTTCGCCTGGTACTGAGGGCGCTTCGGCCGGTGCCGGCGGAGCCGCCTTTGCGCGGACATCGTCCGCCATGACCTTGCCGTGAGAACCGGTTCCCGATACGCCGGAAATGTCGACCCCGCTCTGCTCTGCTAGCTTTTTCGCCAGCGGGGAAGCCTTCTGAGCACTTGGCTCAAACGCAATAACGTCGCGCTCTATAACAAGGCCCTCGGGACCCGTGCCCGGTACGTCGGATATTGAAAAGCCCTTCTCCTCGGCTCGCATTTTGGCTCGCGGGGAGGCATATATCTTGCCGCCGGAAACCGGCTGTACCGCAGTAGCCTTGGATTCGGCTGAAGCGGTCTTCTGGGCCTTCGGAGTTTCTTTTTCTGCAGCCGGAGCATCACCCAGAAGCGCGGAATAGTCCTCGCCCGGCGCGCCGACGACCGCTATCGGAAGCGTTATCGGCACGACGTCGCCCACCGGGTGCAGGATCTTGAGAAGCGTACCCTCAGCCGTTGAATCAATGGTGATCGTCAGCTTGTCTGTTTCCATCTCAAAAAGGGGTTCGCCTTCCTTGACGGACTCGCCTTCCTTTTTGAGCCACTGGGTCAGTGTGCCCTCGGTCATCTGCAGGCCCTGCTTGGGCATTATTATAATGTTCGCCATATCATTTTTACCTCACTTGTAGCAAACTTGCTTCGCTGCCGCTACGATGTCCGCAACCTGCGGTGTCGCAGCCCCCTCAAGGCCAAGGTTAAAGGGCAGCGGGCATTCGGCCGCACCGAGTCTTATTGGGGGCGCGTCAAGATATTTAAACGCGGCCTCAGTAACCTGAGCGGCGATTTCGGCGCCCCAGCCGGCCGTCTTATGCGCCTCATGGACGGTAATGAGCCTGCCGGTCTTTTTGACGGACTCGACAATAGTACCTATGTCCAGCGGAACAAGCGTCATCGGATCTATGACCTCGGCGGAGATACCCTCCTTCGCAAGCTGCTCGGCAGCCTCAAGCGCTCTGCTGACATAGAGAAGGTTTGCGACTATTGTGACGTCCTTGCCCTCACGCTTGATATCCGCCTTGCCGAAGGGAATGGCAAATTCCGCATCGTCCGACACCTCGCCCTTTGTGCTGTAAAGGGCCTTGTGCTCAAAGAACATTACCGGGTTGTCGTCTCGGATAGCCGTTCTGAGAAGTCCGGCGGCATCGGCCGGGGTGGAAGGGCAGGCAACCTTGAGTCCGGGGAAGTACATAAAGAGGGTCTCAACGCTCTGGCTGTGGGTCGCGGCGTTGCCGCGGCCGATACCCTGCTGTCCGCGTATGACGTAAGGAATTTTTGCTTTTCCGCCGAATATATAACGGGTCTTTGCAACCTGATTGATTATCTGATCCATCGCGCAGAAGGTGAAGTCCATGTACATGAGCTCGGAGATGGGGCGCATACCGGCGCACGCCGCGCCGAGTCCCGCGCCGATGATAGCGGCCTCGCTTATCGGGGTGTTGCGGACGCGGTCCGTGCCGAATTCCTTGTAAAGATCACGGGTGCAGCCAAATATGCCGCCCTGTTTTTCAACATCTTCGCCCATGATGAAGACCTTGTCGTCGCGGCGCATTTCCTCAGCTATAACGTCGCGGATCGCCATTGCATATGTTTTGATACTCATTTTCAGCGCCTCCTTCTAACCTGCATAAAATACGTCGTCGAGAACGTGCGCGGGATCCGGCTCGGGGCTGTTCAGCGCAAATTCAGCAGCGTTGTCAGCCTCGGCCTGCGCGGCCGTTTCGATGGCATTGAGCTCGGCCTCTGTAAAGAGCCCCTGCTCCAGGAGCTTTGCTTTGTATCTCTTTATCGGGCATTTTTCCTTCCATGCCTCGACCTCTTCACGGCTGCGGTAGACCTGTGGGTCGCCCGTCCAGTGGCCGTACCAGCGATAAGTCTTGCACTCGATGAGCGTCGGGCCCTCGCCGGCCTTTGCGCGCTTAAGCGCCTTTTTGAAGACCTCGTCGATCGCTTCGACGTCGTTTCCGTCTACCGAATAGCCGGGGATACCGTAGCCCTTGGCGCGGTCGCTGATGTCTTTGACAGAGGTGGACTGCGCAACGGGAACGCTGATGCCGAAGCCGTTGTTCTCGCAGATGAAGATGCAGGGGAGCTTCCAAACGGCAGCCATGTTAAGGGACTCGTGGAAGGTGCCCTCGTTGCTCGCGCCGTCTCCGAAGAAGGCAATGGAAACCTGATCCGTGCCTTTGAGCTTCGCAGCCAGACCTGCGCCCGTGGCTATCGGGATTCCGCCGCCGACGATGGCGTTGGCGCCCAGATTGCCCTTGGTGAGATCTGCAATATGCATGGATCCGCCGCGGCCCTTACAGTAGCCCGTTGCCTTGCCCATGAGCTCTGCCATAGCATAGTCGAGGCGCGCGCCCTTCGCTATGCAGTGACCGTGACCTCTGTGGGTGCTGGCGATATAGTCCTCATCGCGCAGGTTAGAGCACACAGTCGCCGCGACCGCTTCTTCTCCGATGTAAAGGTGGACCGAGCCGCGAAGCTTATTTTCTTCGAAAAGGGTCAGCGCCTTACTCTCGAAGTAGCGGATCTGGTTCATTGTCTTGTAGATTTTTTCCGCTCTTGCTTTTTCAATCATAACTGTTCCTCCCTATATATTTGCATCTATAATTAATCAGCACACTTTATAAAATATACCAATTATGCTTTTTTCGTTTTCCGGCGCGGTTTTTTAAGCCGCGCCGGAATCTGCTCAGATATGATTTTCTTCTTTGAGTTTTACCAGAATATCGGCTATATGGAGCGTACTCTCGGCAATATATGCTCCCGCCGCTTTAAGGGCCGTTTCCTTGCTCTCCGCACTCCCGGTGCCGTCCGCGGAAACTATGGCTCCGGCGTGTCCCATATTCTTACCCTTCGGAGCATTCTTTCCCGCGATCATGGCGACTACGGGCTTGGTCACATGCTTTCTTATGTATTTTGCCGCGAGTTCCTCCTCGCCGCCGCCTATTTCACCGATCATAACGATGGCCTTTGTCTCCGGATCAGCCTGGAAATCCGGCAGCAGATCGATAAACGTTGAGCCGGGTATCATATCTCCGCCCACACCGACAACTGTGGATTGCCCGATTCCGGCGCGGCTCATGAGGTAGACGCTCTCATAGCCGTTTGTGGCCGAGCGCGTCATAACCCCCACACTGCCGGGCGTAAATATGTGGTGCGGCATAAAGCCGGCTTTGCATTTTCCCGGAGAGATCACACCGAACGAGTTCGGGCCAAAAAGACGTAAACCCTTCTGGCGTGCCGTCCAGTAGCACTTCATCATATCGTGGACAGGTGTGTGCTCGGAAATCGTCATTATAATCGGTACGTTCGCGTCTACTGCCTCGTAAACGCTAGCCGCCGTGAATTTGGCGGGTACGAAAACCACGGTGGCATTCGCCCCCGTCTTTTCCACAGCTTCCCTGACAGTGTTAAACACCGGGACGCCGAGTACTTCCCGGCCGCCTTTTCCCGGAGTCACTCCGGCTACTATGTTCGTGCCGTACTTAAGCATTGTCTCGGTATGGAAGGTCCCCTCGCGTCCGGTTATTCCCTGAACGAGGAGCCTGGTATCTTTGTCAATCAGTATACTCATGCTAAGTCCGTTCCTTTCGAATACCCGGTCAGTTAAGGAGCGCCCACAGCGCGTCGACCGCGCCGGGCACATTGTCAACCGCGACGACCCTGTCGCCCATGGTTGCAATGATCTCCATAGCCTGCTCCTTATTGGTCCCCTCTATGCGGACGACTACCTTTTTATCCGCCGGCTGCTCCTCCAGCGCCATCTTTATGCCCATGGCGACCTCGTCGCAGCGGGTGATGCCGCCGAAAATGTAGACAAGAACTACATTTATATTCTTGCCCAGAAACATGATGCGGACGGCCTCTTTGAGCTTATCTCGGGTTGCGCCGCCGCCCTGGTCCATGCACTCTCCTACAGACATGCCTCTTTGTGTAATAAGGTCGAGGCAGCTCATCATCATGCCGGAACCGTTGCTCATTATGCCGATTGTACCGTTGTCGTCCAGCGGAACGAAATGCAGCCCATATCCCCGCGCCTCTTTGACCCGGGGGTCTTCCTGAAGCTGATCGCGGAATTCGGCGATATCCGGAAGTTTTCCGATTCTGAGCGCACTGTCGTCGATCTCCACCTTGCCGTCGAGCGCTATAAGCTTGTCGCTCTCGTCTATGACGAGCGGATTAATCTCGACAAGCATAGTGTTATAGCCGAAAAAGGCAGTAAACAGCTTTTTGACGATATCCGTAAGCTGCTCTTTATATTTTTTGTCGGCTCCGGTCACATCCATTATGTAGTCTATAGTATAGCCCTGCACCCCACGGAACGGATCTATGGCGATTTTCGCCACCTTTTCCGGGTTTGTGCGGGCCGTTTCCTCTATCTCCATACCGCCGACCGGCGAAAAGATGAGGAGCGGGCACTTGGAGTCCCTGTCGAGCAGTATGGAAATATACCACTCCTTGATGGGATTTGCTTTTTCGACAATCATCAGCTGGTTTACCGTGAACCCGCGCAGCTCGCTGTGCAGAAGCCTCTTGCAGTGCGCCGCCGCCTCGGCGGCGTTATCGGCAAACTGTATGCCGCCCGCCTTGCCGCGGCCTCCGATCTGCACCTGAGCTTTTACGACCACCGGATAAGAGAGCCCCGCGTTTTTGATGGCGTCCTCCATACCGTCCGCGCTGTCGATTACGCAGCCGTTCATGGTCGGGATGCCATATTTATCAAAGAGCTCCTTTGCCTTGTATTCAAGTAGCTTCACAGGTATTTACCCCCAGATTTCGTCATCAGTCGGGGCCTTGCTGCCCGGACGTACATTGGCGATCCTGCTGACGTTAAAGAGGTGCTTCCAGCTCAGGTTCTCGCTTATGGAGTTATTGCCCCAACTGCCGCAGCCCAGAGTCGTCGTAGCGGAAAGACTGTTGAAGAAACTTCCGCCGTTGGAAGTCGCGCATATCTGATTTATAAGGAAACGGGATACGGGCAGTATGCCGGCCGCATATTCAATGTGCGCCTTGTTGTTCGAGTGGATGCAAACGGAGTGTCCCCTGCCCTCTACAGCAAGGTTCGCGTCGGCAATCTCAACCTGCTTTTCCCATGTGTCACAGGAATAGGCAGCGATGACCGGACACATCTTCTCTTTGGAATACAGATCGTCTTTTCCGAATTTCTCCGCCTTGACGATAAGTATTTTTGTATCCGCCGGAACCTTCAGCCCCGCCTTTTCCGCGACGAAAGCAGCCGTCTGCCCGACACAGTCCTTGTCCATAACGCCGCCCGGGAAGAGGGTCTTACGCAGTGCGTCTACCTCCTGCGGTTCGCTGACGTAATAAGCGCCGTTCTTCTTGAAAATATCAATGACCTTGTCATAAATGGAAGCGGGAGTAATGGCAGTCTGCTCACCGGAGCAAATGATGCCGTTGTCAAAGCGGCGGCCCTCGATTATCATCGGTATGGCCTTTTCCAAATCGATATCTGTATCGATAAGGCACTGGACATTTCCTGCGCCGACGCCGAATGCGGGCTTACCGGAGGCGTAAGCTGCGCGGACCATTCCCATTCCGCCGGTGGATATACAAACATCACAGCTCTTCATAACCAGCCCGGACAGTTCGACAGTCGGCTCCTCAATTACCTGAACCAGGTTATCGGGAGCGCCAAGCTTATTAATTGCTTCAACCATGAGCTTTACAGCCTCGGTGCTGCACTTTTTGGCTCTCGGATGCGGGCAGATAATTATCGCGTTGCGGCCCTTAAGCGCAAACATGGCGTTGCACATCGGAGTAACGATAGGATTGGTTGTTGGCGTTATGGCGCCGACGACGCCCATGGGCTTCGCCACTTCCACAATCCCCTCTTCAGGCAGCTCACGGATTATTCCGACGCTCTTTTTGCCTTTGAGATCGTTCCAGATAACGCGGGCTTTGCCCATGTTTTTCTTTATCTTGTCCTCATAGACGCCCATGCGCGTCTCTTCAACCGCCATTTTCGCAAGCGGTTCCGCATTGTCGAATATCGCCCTCGCCAACGCTCTGACGACTGCATCCACCTGTTCCTGACTGAAACTCTCATACGCCCTCTGAGCAACGCGGGCTTTTTCCACTAAACTTCCGATAAATTCTGAGCTATCCATTTTTCCAACTTCCTTTCAGATTGATTTATTCCTCTTGCACAACTATATAAACAGCGCTGCGCTGTCATATTCAAATCCAAAATCAGTTGAACCGGCACAGGCTCCTGAAGTTAATGTTCAAAAGGTGCCTGTGCCGGTTGCGGCTGTTAAAAACTATATTCTGGCCACACCGGTCTTGCGGGCGGCCTCCGCGACGGCGGCCGCAACGGCCTTGCCTACGCGCGGGTCAAACGCTGCGGGGATAATGTAATCTGCGGTAAGTTCCTCATCAGAAATGAGGCTGGCTATGGTGTAGGCCGCGGCGAGCTTCATCTCGTCGTTTATATCGCTTGCGCGTACGTCAAAAGCACCGCGGAAAATACCGGGGAACGCAAGGACGTTGTTGACCTGATTCGGGTAATCGCTGCGTCCAGTAGAGATAACTGCAGCGCCGCCGGCCTTGGCTTCGTCCGGGAATATCTCTGGAGTGGGGTTCGCGCATGCGAAAATTATGGCGTCCTTCGCCATCGTCTTTACCATATCGGTCTTGAGCGCGCCAGGTGCTGAAACGCCGATGAAAACATCTGCGCCGACGATAACGTCCGCGAGGCTGCCGGCCTTTTTGGAGAGATTCGTGAGCTTTGCCATCTCATCCTTTATTGGGTTCATGCCTTCGGCACGGCCCTCATATATGGCGCCCTTGCGGTCACAGAGAGTAATGTCCTTTATACCGTAGGTTAGCAAAAGCTTAGTTATGGAAACAGCTGCCGCGCCGGCTCCGGAGACGACGACTTTGATATCCTCTTTTTTCTTGCCGACAAACTTAAGCGCGTTTACAAGGCCGGCGAGGGTAACGACGGCGGTGCCGTGCTGATCGTCGTGGAAAATCGGGATATCGCACTTTTCTTTGAGCTTCTTCTCAATTTCGAAGCAGCGGGGGGCGGAGATATCCTCAAGGTTGACGCCGCCGAAGCTGCCGCTAATAAGATAAATGGTATTGACTATTTCATCGACGTCTTTACTCTTAATGCAGAGCGGGAACGCGTCGACATCGCCGAACGCCTTGAATAGAACGCATTTACCCTCCATAACGGGCATTCCGGCCTCCGGGCCGATGTCTCCAAGACCAAGGACGGCAGTACCGTCCGTCGCGACGAGGCAGAGGTTGTGTCTGCGGGTAAGCTCATAGCTCAGGTTAACATCTTTCTGAATCTCCAGGCAGGGCTGAGCGACGCCCGGGGTATATGCCAGGGACAGATCGTCCTTGTTCTTTACGGGTACGGTGGATACGACTTCTATTTTGCCTTTCCATTCGGCATGCATTTTCAGTGATTCTTTTGCGTAATCCATGTTTATCCTCCTACATCGTTGTGCATGTTAACATAAAATCATTCTAATTGGTCTTACCAATATTGTACGCCACTTATTTCAAATAGTCAATATTCATGGCGGTTTTTTCCCGGATTTTTATTATAAAAAATCCGCGCTGGCGTTGCCCCTCCGGTTTTTCCCACTTGGCCGCTCCTTATCGGCTGCCGCTGAGGAAATACCGTCGTGTTTTTATATAAAGCAATGCCTCCCTTCGATTATTCACATTCCGGCTTATGTCCCAAAACGGGTCTTTTCCGGTTCTGCGCGGGCCGCGCCGGCGGGGGCTTTCTGACGGGACGGCCGCGTTTGCAGACTTTTGAACGTTAGGAACAACTGATTAAGTCCGGCAATGCCGGATTTAATCAGCGCATCCTTGGTTTTGTTTTATGTTAGTTGCTTTTGTTTTATATAGAGACGCTACTTGCAACCTAACGAAAATCAACTCCCGCTTAATCTGCATACAAAGGTTATTGTATCATGATCTATCCTTTTCTGTAAAGGCATTTTGCCTTGTCTGCAGGTAAGGCAGAACTTTCCGATCTGTTTCCCAAATCTGGTTTGATTTTTCCCGAAGCTTTTGGTATATTATCATTTATGATAAAGGCGGTGGCGTTTCTATGGAAAACGGCGGAAAATTAAAAAAAGCAAAGCTGTACGAGGAGATTGTCGACGAGCTCCTGATGCGAATAGGCACAGGAATTCTCCGCCCCGGTGATAAGCTCCCTTCCGAACGTGACCTCGCCGAGACCTTTAACGTAAGCCGCGCCGCGATAAGGGAGGCTATACGCTCTCTTGAACACATGGGCTGCATAGAGTCCCGCATAGGCGACGGCACATATATAAAATCGCCGACGCTGAAGGAAATAATAGACCCGATTTCAATGGTGTTTCCCAATGACAAAGCGCTTTATTCCGAGCTCATTGAAGTTCGCCTCATCCTCGAAACGGAGATAGCAACCCTCGCCGCCCGCAGAAGAACACGGGAACAGCTGGAGTATCTCGCCAAAAACATAGAAGAGATGGAGAAGGAGATAAACGCGGGCGGCCTTGCCCTCGAACAGGACGAAGCTTTTCACAAGGCGCTCGCCGAGGCATCCGGCAACCGCGTCCTCAGCACCGTCTCCGACACCTGCAGCGGCATAATCTCCCGCACCCGCGCCCTTACCCAACGCCTGAAGGGCGTCCCTCTGAGCGCCCTCACCTCGCACAAACAGATCTACGGGGCCATAGAGCGGCAGGATGAGAAGGCCGCCGCGTTCTATATGCGGGACCACCTGAACATCACACGCCGCAACCTCGACATGCTTGTGAAATAAATCAAAGGCCCGCCGCAAAGCTTTCGCTTTGCGGCGGGCCTTTTTTGCAGAAGAACCTTGTTCTTCTGCAAACCCCTATGTATTTACTCTACCCGTTAACTTCCATCAGCAGCTTTTTCGCCGTCTCGCTGTCCTTTTTTCCTACCTTGACCTCGTACTGTTTCTCATATCCGGCATCCATTCCTGCGCTGCCGAAAGCAGAACGCGCGGTACCCCTGACCGGATCCAAAAGCTGCCCACCATGGTCTGTAACGCTGTAATTATATTTAATGCCGTTTTGCTCCAGTATCTGCCGTACCCGTGAAAGCTTTTCGATCGAATATCCGAGGTAAACCGTCTCTTTCCCAAATCCGAACACAAAATCGCCTCCATGGAATAATTTTACCACATGACTTTCCAAAAGTAAATATGCTTCACCTGTACATCATCCCCGGCATACCCGGATTGCATTCTCCGCAGCCTCTGATCTTTGCATTCTCCATTATCGCGGCCGGGTATATCCCGTGTCTGCCAAATCTTCGACATATGTCATCGATCGCGGTGTCCAGCCTCTCCCTCCTACATCGGGCCTCAATGTCATCGAATATATATGTCTGCCGCGGCTGGGAGGCGTCCGAGAGTGCCCACGCCCGCACGGTGACGGCGCGCACATCGCACGCCCAGCGGTAGTTCCCCTCAAAGAGACCCGCCGCCGTCTCCGTTATCTCAGCCGGGCTCTGGGTGGGAACGGCAAGCCGCGTCTGATACTGTCTTGTAAAGAGCGACGCGTCCCGAACCGCAATCTGCACCCCGTTTGCTGCAAAGCCGTTTGCCCGCAGCTTGTGTCCTATGTCCTGCGAGAGCTCGAGGATGATCCCCCGCACCTCACGAAAATTCGCGAGATCCTGCGCGCAGGTCACGCCGTGGCTTATGGACTTCACCGGCACTTCATAATTCATATGCATCACGCGCGATGTGTCGAGCCCGCCTGCAAACGTCCACAGCATCACCCCGGCGACGCCCAGAAGCCTTTTCAGAAATTCATCCGACGCACATGCTATGTCCCCTATCGTATTTATCCCGTACATGGAGAGTTTTCTCACCGTCGCCCTGCCGGCGTAGAGAAGGTCGGATGCCGGTAGAGGCCAGACCTTTTCGCGGAAATTTTCACGCGTTATAACCGTCGTCGCGTCCGGCTTTTTCATATCGCTCCCAAGTTTGGCGAACACCTTGTTGAACGACACACCGACGGATACGGTAAGCCCCAGCTCATCGCGCACCGTCCGCCGGATCAGTTCGGCAGCATAAGCCCCGTCTCCGGCCACCTCGCGGCAGCCTGTCACGTCGCACCACGCCTCGTCCATGCCGAACGGCTCGACCCTGTCCGTATAGCGCAGGTAGATGTCCCGCGAGAGGCGCGAGTACTTCAGGTACCGGTCGAAATTCGGATGGACGATTATGAGCTCCGGGCAGAGCTTTTTCGCCTCTCCGTTCGTCATGCCGGTCTTAATTCCGGCTTTTTTTGCTCTCTCCGATTTGGCCAGAACGATCCCGTGCCGCTCCTCAACCGCCCCGCAGACAGCCACCGCCTTTCCACGTAGATATGGGTCGTACAGCGCCTCCACCGAGGCATAAAAACTGTTCAGGTCGCTGTGAAGTATCGCAGTGTCCCACCTCATATTTTCACTTCCATCCCATATTTTTTGCCCAATAACGTATTGACAGGTGAAGTTTAGCGCGGTATAATCGGGATATCACTTCACTAACTTCGCTTTTTATTTTAGCGGCGCGATGTTTATTTGTCAATAGCATTTGCGAAGTTTGCGAAGTTATTACGAAGTTATTATTTGGAAGGGACGGACGTTATGAAATCGTTTTCTGATAAAGTGCGGGAAAACAGGCAGTTCCTCGGTTTTACGCAGGAGGAATTCGGCGCCCTTATAGGCGTCACCAAGCGCTCCGTCCTCGCATATGAGACGGCGGGAGTCCGCCCGCGCCGCGCGGTCCTGAGCAAAATGGCCGAGGTCCTGGGTGTATCCTTCGACTACCTGTCCCGCGACGGTATAGACGACCCGCTGTACGGCATGGAGAAGTCGCCGTACGTCGAGGCGGCACGCGAGCGCTTTGGCGCGAAGGCCGCGAAGGAGATTGACTTTCTCCTTGAGCGCAATGCCGCGCTCTTTGCGGGCGGCGACATCAGCCAGGAGGCCAAGGACTCCTATTTCGAGGCCGTCATGAAGGCGTACCTACTCTGCAAAGAGGAGGCGAAAAACACCTTTGGCCGCTAGACCCTTAAAGCCGGAGGCACAGCCATGCATATTGAGGATATAAGCCGCGCCGCAGAGCGCACAGTCGCGGTATATAAGGAGGACGATCCCTTCCGGCTGCAGAGCGCCATGGGCATCCTTCTTCTCAGAACGCCGATGGGAACCGCAGACACCTCATGCAAAGGGTTCTATATGACCCAGTCGCGCAAGCAGATAATCACAATAAACAGCGACCTGCCGGAGCCCCTTCAGCGTGTCGTCCTTGCCCACGAGCTGGGGCACGGCGTACTGCACCGCGGGGCGCGCGGTATGCGCGCCTTTCACGAATTCTCACTCTTCGACGAGACGTCCAAAATGGAATATGAGGCAAACCTCTTCGCGGCGGAGCTTCTCCTGCGCGATGAGGACGTTCTGGCTCTCTTAAACGACGACATATCCTTTTTCGGCGCGGCGGGAGCCCTAAGCGTGCCGCCGGAGCTCCTTGACTTCAAATTCCGCGTCATGAAAAGGAAGGGCTGCAAGGTGACAGATCCGCCGCTTATGGCAAAGAGCTGCTTTCTGAAGGACATCTGACATGGACGCGTACAAGGTATATGTCGCCGTCACGGCCTCCTTCGATGAAAACGGGCGTATCTTTCCGCGGGAGATAACGTGGGAAGACGGAAGGGTATTCCCCGTCGACCGTGTTCTGGACGTACGCCCCGCCGCCGCCCTGAAGGCCGGCGGGCAGGGGGACAGATATACCGTGCGCATCGGCGGGAAAGAGAGCTTTTTATTCTTTGAGCGCAGTACAAAGCCGTCCGGCGTGACACTCGGCCGCTGGTTCGTCGAGCGTAAAAAAGCGGCGCAATAAACCATAAATGAAGGGGAATTTTCAG
>JBFWIW010000009.1:0-27951 GCA_050253535.1 Oscillospiraceae bacterium | reverse complement strand
TCGATGACAGTCTTTATCTCATCCGTCAATTCGGGCGGGTTATACATATATGAGATGAACTCGTCCAGTTCCGACTCGCGCTGGATCCCCCATATCGGAAGGACGTTATTAAACTGTGCGGCAAAGGCGTACGCCGCCGCCGAGTTTTTTATAAGTCCTCCCGAGAGCGACTTCATAGCAATGAAGCCCATATCCGCTTTTTCGCACGCCCGCACAAGCGCGATGTCCTTCTCCGCCGCGAGATAGCTGAAAGGAAACTGGAGCGTCTCATAAAGGTCGGAGACGATGGCCTCCTCCGCCACCGGAAACCGGTGGTTTGTTATGCCTATGTGCAGCACTTTGCCCCCGTCTCTGGCCTTCAGCATAGCCTCAAAGAGTCCTGTGCCGTCTCCCGGCTTCGGGCAGAACGGCAGGTTGTGGAACTGCATGATGTCAATATAGTCGGTGTCCAGCGTCTTCAGGCTCGTCTCGAGATCTCTGGTGAAAGCCTCGCCCGTTTTGGCCTGGCTTTTTGTGGCGATTACCACCTTGCCTCGCGCACCGCGAAACGCGCGGCCCATTTTTTCCTCGCTGTCCGTATAGGCGCGCGAGGTGTCGAAAAACGTTATTCCGTTATCCCGCGCCTTTTGCAGGAGGTATACCGCTTCATTCTCTGATATGCGCTGTATCGGCAGAGCGCCGAATCCGTTTTTGTTCGTTACAATTCCGCTTTTCCCAAGCCGCATGTCTGCCATTTCCGCCCTCCCAAATCTCCGCTTACAAAAGCGCCAAAACCTCGTCCGCGCTATCCGCCATCATCTGTGGGCTAAGGCTCTCCAGAAGCGTCCTGTCGCGGAACCCCCATGTGACGTTTATGAGGTCGAGTCCCGCATTTTTTGCGGTGGCGATATCTACGTCGGAGTCGCCGATATAGACGGTTTTCTCCTTTGTGCTGCCGAGTATTCTCATAGCCTCAAACACCGAATCAGGAGCGGGCTTTTTGCGTATGCCCGCCGTCTCGCCGATGGCAGGATCAATATACCCCGAAAAGTGTTTTTTCGTGAGAGCCTTCGTCCCGATATCAAACTTATTCGAGACCACCGCCATCTTATATCCGCGGGCTTTCAGTATTTTTACCATGTCGGTCACCCCTGGATACGGCTCTGTTTTATCGAGGCAGTGCTGGGCGTAATGCTTTTTGAAGAGTTCATAGGCCGGTTGGAGCTTATCGCTCGCCTTACCGCCGGGGACGCACAGCTCCATAAGACGCAGTATGCCGTTTCCTATAAAGCTTCTGACCTCGGCTATCGTCCGGCGCGCAAAACCAAATTCGTCCATGACGTAATTGACGCTGTCCGTCATGTCGATGAGCGTGTTTAAAAGCGTACCGTCGAGATCAAAAATTATCGTATCGTACTTCATGAATGTCTTCCCCTTTAATACTGTTTCGTATATCAGTATATCATATTGCAGTAAAAGATAACAGCGTAAAGACGTTTGGCTTGTTTAGCATCGAAAAGGGTGCTATAATACCCACAAGGCGGATATTATATTTTGATTTGAGCCATTTTCCCCGCCGCTTAAGCGGCGCACCGAAAAGACTGATCATTTTACAATAACCGTTTTATAGTTATGCTTACCCATGGAAAAACATAAAAGGAAGTAACACCATGCGGGAACTGTTTGAACTTCTTCTTCTGTTCGCACGTATAGGGGTGGTCACTTTTGGCGGCGGCTACGCCATGCTCCCGATACTCCAGCGCGAACTCGCGGAAAAACGCCAGTGGGTATCTCTCGAGGAGCTCGCCGACTATTACGCCATCGGCCAGTGCACACCGGGAATCATTGCTGTGAACGTCGCGACCTTCATCGGCTATAAGCGGCGCGGCACCGTCGGCGCAATCTTCGCAACCCTGGGACTTATCTTCCCCTCTATGGTCATAATCAGCATAATAGCGGCGTTTTTGAAAAATTTTGCCGACCTGGCCGTCGTCAAAAACGCCTTCGCCGGAATACGCGCCTGTGTCTGCGTTCTCATACTTAACACCATAGTGAAGCTCTGGAAGGGCGCTGTCAAGGATAAGCCCGCGCTCGCCATCTTCGCTGTCATATTCGTCGTCTCAGTATTCACCAGTTTTCCAGCGGCGGCCCTCGTCATCGCGGCCGGCGTAACCGGTATAGCAATCGGTTCCGTACGGGGCAGGAAGGAGGCGTCGAAATGATCCTTCTCAGACTTTTCCTCGAATACTTTAAGATCGGCCTGTTTTCAGTAGGCGGTGGTCTTGCAACGATACCGTTTTTATATGAGTTGTCATCAAATACCGGCTGGTTCACGGTCGAGCAGCTCACAAACATGATCGCCATCTCCGAATCGACCCCCGGTCCAATCGGTGTAAACATGGCGTCCTATGTCGGCTTTTCGCTTCATGGAATTATCGGCTGCGTTATTGCGACCGTCGGACTCGTGACCCCCTGCGTAATCTGCATAATCATCATTGCGAAGCTCCTTGAAAAGTTCCGCGAGTCCTCTCTCGTGAAGAACATGTTCTACGGGCTGCGTCCAGCCTCTATCGGTCTGGTCTGCGCTGCGGGCATTGAGGTCGTTAAGGTATCGCTTCTGCATTTGGGCAAGTGGCAGGTTTCCGGCGCAATACTCGATATTTTCAGCTACAAGAGCATTATTCTCGCTGCGGTGCTATACTTCGCCATAAAAAAGTTTAAGGGCCACCCCGTATGGTATCTTCTCGGCTCCGCCATCGTCGGTATTGTTTTTAAATTTGCGGTATAGGTGCTGCTTTAAAAGTAAAAGCTTCAGGCAAAAATGCGGGTAGTTACATGGGCAAATTGTGAACCGACTGCATAAGGAAACTGAATACGGAAAAGAAAGCACCTCATTGCCAAGTGGCTCTTTTGGCAATGAGGTGTTTTCTTATTTAATCAATTTTTCAACTAAAATGGCAGCTCTATTTGTTGTTCTCACTGTAAAATTTGAGAGCTTCCCCTATAAATCTCGACGCACCTTTACCGTACTTTTTATCATTTATTTTTATAAACTCAGGTTTTGTTATATAAAGGTCCGCCATAAATCCCCAGTGGTTTTCGCCCATATCCATCTTTAGAATTTTATACTGCTCTTTGGCTATGGCATCCATTTCTTCAATTATCGCCTGAATCTCTGTTGAAAATGCGTCTTTACTTAAATCAGATGTTAAGCTTTCAGTTAATTGATTCATTTGAGCCAAATAATCATCTGCGTTATCTTTAATTGTCTGATACCCTTCCATAATTGACGGCAAATTATTAAGGTTATTTTTCATAGCTTCAGTGTATTTTTCAATACTGCCAAACTGTTTTATCGCCATTTTTGCAATCATTAATTCATTAGATTTCATGTGTTCAAGTTTCTTGTTGAACTCATCTACACTGCCATAATAACGGACAACATCATCCTCATGTTTCTGTTTAAAGGTCTCCAATGCATTGAAATATTCGCTCATATCAAATTCTTTAAAACTCAACGTGTTGCCGCCTTTCAGTCTTTTCTCAATAAGAGAGATTAGTTCGTTCAATCTGTCTCGTTTCAGCGAAAGCAGCTCTTTTTGTTTATGAAGTGCCTGCACCTTATCATATTGCGGACTTGCCAATATCTCTTTCAAATTTTTTAATGGGACGTCCAGTTCTTTAAAAAATAGGATTTGCTGCAAGGTTTCAAGGGATTCATCGTCATATAGTCTGTAGCCAGCATCTGTTGTTGTTTTTGGTTTTAGCAACCCGATTTTATCGTAATAACGTAGCATCCGCACACTGATACCCGCCAACTCGGAGACTTGTTTAATTGTTTTCACATTCGCACCTCCTATCAGTCTGGTTTTATATTACACTATGACATAATGTCAGAGTCAATATTTTATGGATTAAATTTTACAATTTTTTGCGTGGAGGATGCATTAACTTGTCTGTTAATTGTCTTCGCTGTCTCCTTACTCACCCTGTGCATTTTAACCCTGGATTAAGCGAAATGGACAGTATAAAACCCTCCCGTTGTAAGGGGCAAGCATAGCGTTCGGTTAAACAGGCCAACCGCATTTTATTAGGGCACCGCCCGCCACCCCGGTGACGAAAAGAGCGTTAGACACAGGCCCTGCGTCATAACACGAAAACGGGCGGACAGCCGAAACTGTCCGCCTCATCACAGCGATTTTTACATGGTTTGATTTTCGTTCCTATGACACCCCGCCTAATATGCCGGATGCTTTTTGTCTTACTCAATAAATTTATTTTGTTCCGAATATCCTGTCACCGGCGTCGCCGAGACCTGGGACGATATAGGCGTGTTCGTTGAGCTTTTCATCGACCGCAGCCACAAAGATGTCGACGTCGGGATGGTCACGGCGGATGACCGCTATCCCCTCCGGCGCCGCGATTATGTCCATCAGCGTTATGGATTTGCAGCCGTATTCCTTTATAAACGTAATGGCAGCGGAGGCGGAGCCGCCGGTGGCAAGCATCGGGTCGACGATGAAGACCTGGCGCTCTGAGATATCGGGGGGCATCTTGCAGTAATACTTGACCGGCAGATGCGTGTCGGGATCACGAAAAAGACCGATATGTCCTACCTTGGCCGAAGGCACGAGGTCTATTATGGTGTCCACCATGCCCAGACCGGCCCGGAGAATCGGAACTATGGCCATTTTCTTGCCGGATAGGACTCTCACCTTTGCCGAGGCTATCGGAGTCTCTATTTCAATCTCCTCCGTCGGCAGGTTCCTTGTGGCCTCATAACACATGAGGGCGGCTATCTCGCCGACGATCTCACGAAATTCCTTGACACCCGTGTTTTTGTCTCTTAATATCGAAAGCTTGTGCTGGATGAGAGGGTGATCGAGTACATGCAGTTCTCCCATATCCTTATCCTCCTGTAAATAATTAAATATCTTTTTTCGCCAGACGCTCACGCTCCGCCTGCGACAGCCGGAGATACTGCGGGACGAGGTCATCCGGCGAGGACGGCTCTGCTACAAGCGACGCCATAGCGACGCCCCACGCGCTCTGCATTCTGATGGGTTCTGGAGCAATGAAAGCCAAAAGCCGCTCTTTCAAAAATGTATTGTAACATATTTCAGCGCCGTCTCCAACAAAAAAATATGCTCTTCTATCATTTTTCGCCTCGAAGACGAGTTCCTCCACGGTGACGGCCCTGTCGGAGCAGAGTCTTGTAAGGCCACTATCTATCGCCTCGAACTTTGCGTTATAGACCTGACCCCGCCGGGCGTCCATAACCGGACAGATGACGCCGTCCCGGTCGGCCAGATGGTATGCCATGGCCTCGAGCGTCGAGACGCCTATAACCGGCTTTTCCGCCCCCCAGGCAAGTCCCTTTGCAGCGGCGACACCTATTCTTATGCCGGTAAAAGACCCCGGTCCTTTCGCCGCCGCAACCGCGTCCACGTCCTTCATTGAGAATCCCAGATTTTTCAGTATGTCGCCCGCCATTGAGAGCAGTGTCCTGCTGTGCGTGAGCCCGCTGTTCTGCATATATTGCGCTACAAGCTTCCCGTCTTCCATAACTGCGACTGACGCCGCCTTAGCCGACGACTCGATTGCCAGTACTCTCATGCGCTCACACTCCCCTCTTCGGATTATCTATCGTGATTCTGCGCTCGGAGTCCCCGAGCTTTTCAATGCCGACTCTTATCGTTTCCGCAAAGAACGCGTCCTCTACGTTTTCACTCCACTCGACGGCGCAGATACCGCCTCTGTCCAGATAATCCTCCCAGCCGATCTCAAAGAGCTCGTCCGAACAGCCAAGCCTGTACATGTCGAAATGAAATATCGGAACTTCTCCCAGATATTCGTTAACAATTGTAAAAGTAGGGCTAGTAACGCGCGCCTTAAGCCCCAGCCCCCTCGCCATCCCGCGCACAAACGCTGTCTTCCCCGCGCCGAGCCCGCCGTAAAGCGCGACTACGTCGCCCGGATGCAGCATTTCAGCAAGCTTTTCACCGGCAAGCGACGTCTCTTTTTCATTTTTTGTGATGATTGTCATATGCATACCGCCATAATTAATCTTGTCGTATTATACCTTCAAAAACAGGCATAATATTCAATTTGAGTCCTTTTCCCCGCCGCTTTGGCGGCAACCGGAAATATGGCTCATAATACCCGGAACGCGGAACATCTAGGGTATTATAACACCGCAATCCAAATTCTGAAAGGGCTAAATTCATGTTTACTCACAGGCAAAAAAATGATAGAATTAATAACTAAAGGTCGGATGACCTGTTTGGGTCCCATTACTTTCCGTCCAGCTTCAGATTTGGGAGATAGCCGTGAAAAAAATCTTTTCGGGTTTGCTCGATTACTTAAAAAAAACAGATTCTATTCTGCTCACGCTCTGTATTGTTTCCACTGTCTACGGCATCGTCCTGATAAGCAGCGCAACGCGCTATTCAGGCTTGGACCGCTATGTAACCGTGCAGGCGGAGTCGCTCTTGATAGGTCTTATTCTGTATTTTATCTTCTCCGTAATTGACCTTGACATCCTCGCCGATAAGTGGAAGCTCCTATTCGTATTCAGCATTCTTTTCATAGGGTCGCTCTTCATCTTCGGTACGGCCGGCGACACGGGGAACAGGGCGTGGATACGTTTTGCCGGCATCGGTATACAGCCCGCGGAAGTCGTAAAAATACCTTTTACAATTCTGCTCGCAAAACAGATCATTTACCTTAAAGGGCAGCGCGGGCTCAACCATATTTTCTCCTTGGTGCAGCTCGTTATCTATCTCGGACTTAT
Source organism: Oscillospiraceae bacterium (assembly GCA_050253535.1). Taxonomy (GTDB): domain Bacteria; phylum Bacillota; class Clostridia; order Oscillospirales; family Oscillospiraceae; genus JBFWIW01. The sequence goes on along the minus strand of JBFWIW010000009.1, from coordinate 21,179 downwards.
GTTCGGAATTATTATCGTCGCCTCCTCAGACCTGGGCACGGCTCTTGTCTACCTGTTCATTTTCATAGTCGTCCTGTTCGTCGCTGGACTCAAGCTCCGGTGGTTCGCGCTGGGCATAGCAGCAGCCGCCCTGGTTACTCCCTATGTCTGGAACTATTTTCTAACCGATAAGCAGCGTCAACGCATACTCGCGCCCTATGATTCGAGTATAGACCCCTCCGGTCTCGGCATAACCTGGCAGTCGAACCAGAGCAAGATCGCGCTTGCCTCCGGCCAGTTTTCGGGGCAGGGACTCTATGACGGGGCGCAGACACAGTCAGGCAGCATCCCCCAGCAGCACACGGACTTTATCTTCGCGGTTGCCGGAGAGGAGCTGGGACTTATCGGCTGCGCCGTAATAATCGTCCTGCTCATGCTCATAATAATCCGCTGTATTTACGTCGGCATAAAATCCGGCGACTCACTCGGGCTCTATGTCTGTACCGGCATCGCCGCCATGCTCATATTCCAGACTTTTGAAAACATCGGCATGTGCCTCGGACTTACCCCCGTTATCGGACTTACGCTCCCGTTTTTCAGCTCTGGCGGTTCGTCCATCATAACGCTTTTCGCTGCGATGGGTATAGTCTCCGGCGTGAAAATGCGGCCCCGGCCCAGCCGTTTCTATCGAAGTTAAACATTGAAATAGTCTCATGTTATATTTATCAGGTTCAAAAAAGGCTGTCCGCAAAAACGGACAGCCTTTTAAAGTGTAATTGTTTACTTATTTTTGCTGTGGATATATTCGTCTATGGATTTCGCGGCACTCTTGCCGGCGCCCATCGCGAGGATAACGGTCGCGGCTCCAGTGGAAGCGTCGCCCCCTGCGAAAATTCCGCCTCTTGACGTCGTGCCGTCCTCATGCGTCACTATGCAGCCCCATTTGTTCACATCGAGACCGGGAGTTGTACTCGAAATAAGCGGGTTAGGCGAGGTGCCGATGGCCATGATAACTGTGTCGAGCTCGAGATCGAACTCACTGCCCTCGACCGGAACCGGTCTGCGGCGGCCGGAGGCGTCCGGCTCTCCCAGCGCCATCTTGATACATGTCATTTTAGAGACTCTGCCCTTTTCGTCGCCCGCAATCATTGTGGGAGCTGTCAGAAGGTCGAAGATTATGCCCTCCTCCTTCGCGTGGTGAACCTCCTCGGCTCTCGCCGGAAGTTCCGACTCACTTCGGCGGTAGACGATATGTACGTCCGCGCCGAGACGCTTGGCACAGCGGGCCGCGTCCATCGCGACGTTGCCGCCGCCGACGACCGCGACTTTCCTGCTTTTCAGTATTGGCGTAGAGCTGCCCTCCATATAAGCCTTCATCAGGTTTATGCGGGTCAGGTACTCGTTTGCGGAATACACGCCTACAAGGCTCTCGCCGGGTATTTTCATAAATTGCGGGAGGCCCGCGCCGGACCCTACGAACACGGCCTCATAGCCCATCTCAAAAATCTCGTCGATGGATAAAGTCTTGCCGATGACCATGTTGAGCTGTATGTCGACGCCCATTTTTTCGAGGTTCTCGACTTCCTTTTTAACTATGGCCTTCGGTAGTCTGAACTCGGGTATGCCGTAGCTCAAAACGCCGCCCGCAACATGGAAAGCCTCGAATACAGTGACTGCGTAACCCATCTTGGACAGTTCGCCCGCGCAGGTCAGTCCTGCCGGGCCGGAGCCGACAACAGCGACCTTTTTGCCGTTTTTAGGTACGATATCCGTGTTGGAGACCCCGTTTTCAATGGCCCAGTCGGCGACGAAACGCTCGAGACGGCCTATTGCCACGGGTTCGCCCTTTATACCCCTTACGCACTTTCCTTCGCACTGGGTTTCCTGCGGACAGACTCTTCCGCAGATCGCGGGCAGGGCGTTTGCGCCGCTTAAGATTTTATACGCGCCGGCCATATCGCCTTCCTTGACTTTGCCGATAAATTCCGGTATCGGCACGGATACGGGGCAGCCGGCGACGCAGGCGGGCTTTTTGCAGCCTATACAGCGCTCGGCTTCGTTTTTAGCCTGTTCCATAGTATAGCCAAGAGCAACCTCGCCGAAGTTGCGGTTTCTCACCTGCGGCTCCTGCTCGTTCATTTTAGTTTTATTCAGTGACATATTAGACATTTGCCGCACCTCTCAGTCTGCAGGCATGCTCTTCCTTCTGCTGTGTTTCGAAATCTCTGTAGGTTGCCGCTCTGGCGATAGCCTCGTCAAAATCGATCTTGTGTCCGTCAAAATCAGGGCCGTCGACACAGGCAAACTTCACTTTGCCATCCACCGTAATGCGGCATCCGCCGCACATTCCGGTGCCGTCTATCATTATCGGATTCATGCTTACAACAGTGGGTATATCATATTTTGCCGTAAGCCGGCAGGCGAACTTCATCATAAGGAGAGGCCCGATGGCATACACTCTGTCATAATGCACGCCGCTCTCTACGAGCTCCTGCAGCTTGCCCGTGACGAAACCGTTAAATCCGTACGAGCCGTCGTCCGTGCAGATGAAGAGGTTTGTGCAGGCCGCCTTCATGTCATCCTCAAGAATGATTATATCTTTCGTCTTGAAGCCGCCGATGAGGTCGACCTGTACGCCCGCGTCATGAAAAGCTTTGGCTACCGGAAGCGCTATCGCGCAGCCGAGACCGCCGCCCAGAACGGCAATACGCCCGCACTTGTCAACTTCAGTAGGTTTGCCAAGCGGCCCTACGAAATCATGCAGGCAGTCACCCTCGCTTAGTTCGGCGAGCTTCATCGTTGTCGCACCTATTTTCTGAAAAATAACCGTAACATCGTCGCCCTTACAGCTGGAAATGGTGAGCGGTATACGCTCTCCCTTTTCGTCGACACGCAGGATAATAAACTGTCCGGGCTTCGCCTTTTTTGCAATGAGCGGAGCATACACGGATATCTGCGTTATCTCCGGAGTCAGATCTTTCTTCTCCGTAATCTCATACTTCTTCAGCATGACCTTAACCATCCCTTTCGGTTTGTGAATAAATTGGTCTGGGGCTACTTTTTATCAGTGTTTATTTTAACGGCGTTTCCTGCAAAAGTCAATCTCCGGGTGCAAAAAGTCCGGTATTTACCACAATTTTGGCACTTTTCGCTGCAATCTTGTTGCTGAACGCCCGTATTTCTGTTATAATAACAGTATAAGCGAAGAACCAAAGGAATACAGACGTTGCTATAAAGGAGGGTCTGTCATGGATAAACTCATAATTACCATAAGCCGTGAATTCGGCAGCGGCGGACGGCTCATCGGAAAAAAGCTGGCGGAAAGGCTCGGCATAAACTGTTATGACCGCGAGCTCATTGAAAAAGTCTCAGAAGAAAGCGGCCTATCCCCTGAATTTATTGAAAACTTTGAAACGAATGCGACAACAAGCCTCATCTACGGGCTTTTGGCTTCGACCCATACGGCCTCCGGTGCGTTCATCCCGTACGATGTTACGATCGGCGACAGGGCCTTCTTCGCACAGAGCGCTATCATCCGCAGCATCGCCTCAAAGGAAAGCTGTGTCATAATCGGCAGGTGCGCCGACTATATACTACGCAGCCAGCCAAGCTGTGTAAACGTCTTCATCCGCGCAGACATGGAAGACAAAATGCAGCGCGCGGAGATGATCTACGGCATGACAGACAAGAACCTTTCAGACAGGATAGCCCGCATAGATAAGGGCCGAGCGAACTATTACAGGCACTACGCCGGCACAAGCTGGGGCTCTCTGCGCCTGTATGACCTGTGCATAAATACCAGCATCTCCGGAATTGACGGAGCGGTCGACACGATACTATCCTTTATAAAGCACCGATCGCCGCATACCCTCGCCAATTTGGCTCAATAGAGTAGAGTTTTGCGTTTTGCATGTTTCCTGCCTTAGGTGGGTGCAGTAGTCCTTATATCGGCATATACACATAGGAAAATATCGATACAAATGACTTGAGCCGGACAGTATTGTCCGGCTCAAATTATTGTAATTAATAGAATCTCTTATTTTTATTCTTTCTGGCCGCTTCAGACTTTTTGCGGCGCTTAACGCTTGGGCTCTGATAGTACTCCTTTTTCCTGAGATCCGAGAGCACACCAGCCTTTGCACAATTGCGTTTAAATCTCTTTAAAGCACTGTCCAACGACTCATTTTCTTTAACATGGACTTCCGACACTGACTTTTCCCTCCCTCCAAATACGCCCGGCTGCGGGCGCTTTAAGGGCCATTTGTATGGCTTTAACATACGTATTATAATTGTTTTCGAAATAATTGTCAACATAATTATTTCGCGTACCGGGTATGATGCTTACGGGCTTTTCGCGTTTCCATAGGGACAAGTCCAATGTGAAGCCTTAATACTATCACATCATTTATCCGTAAAATCTCCGCCTCACCCATGGCTTTAATGGCTTTGCGGTTCCGGCAGCAGCTCTAAACCGGCTTCAGGATGATATTGACAAGTTTATTCTTCACAACTATTGTACGGACGATCTCCATGCCCTCCATGAGACGTGCGATCTTTTCATCGGCTTTGGCCGTTTCAATAACGGTCTCGTCGTCCGAGTCTATATGGATGACGACTGTGGTCTTTAGCTTCCCGTTCACCTGGACGGCTATCTCCTTCTCGCTCTCGATCATCTTTGCCTCATCATACACGGGCCATTTCGCCTGACAGGCTAAACCGCCAAAACCCTGGAGTTCCCAGAGCTCCTCTGCGATGTGCGGAGCGAATGGGGAGAGCATAGTGATAAGCGCCTTAATATCGCCGCGGGACGGCGCTTTCTCATAAAATTCGTTTACGAGCGCCATCAGCGTTGCAATACCTGTGTTGAATTTCATGTTCTCTATGTCGTCGCCGACCTTTTTTATCGCGCGGTGGACTGCCGCCTCGTTTGCGGCAGAATAAGCCCCATCACCCGCGAGTCTCTTCTCCGCAAGGTTCCAAACTCTGTCAAGGAATCTCTTGCAGCCCTTGACGGCGGTGCTTGACCACGGAGCCGCCTTTTCAAAATCGCCTATGAACATGATATACAGGCGCAGGGTGTCCGCGCCGTACTCGTTCACGATGTCGTTTGGGTTTATGACGTTCCCGCGGGACTTTGACATCTTCTCCCCGCCCTCGCCGAGTATCATACCGTGGCTCGTGCGCTTCTTGTACGGCTCTTTGGTGGGGACGACGCCGATGTCATAGAGAAACTTGTGCCAGAAGCGGGAATAGAGCAGATGGAGCGTGGTGTGCTCCATGCCGCCGTTATACCAGTCCACGGGGGACCAGTAGTCCAGCGCTTCCCTTGAGGCGAGCGCCTCTTTGTTGCTCGGATCCATATAGCGCAGGAAGTACCAGCTTGAACCCGCCCACTGCGGCATTGTATCCGTCTCGCGCTTCGCTTTTCCGCCGCAATTCGGGCAGACAGTATTCACCCAATCGTCCATATGTGCGAGCGGTGATTCACCGTCGTCCGTCGTCTCATAGGATTTAACATCCGGCAGAAGAAGCGGCAGCTCGCTCTCCGGGAGCGGAACCCAGCCGCATTTTGGGCAGCTTACGAGCGGTATTGGCTCGCCCCAATAGCGCTGGCGGGAAAAAACCCAGTCGCGCAGCTTATAGTTGACTTTTTCGTGTCCGAGGCCGCGGCTCTCGAGCCACGATGTTATCCTGACTATCGCCTCCTCGACGGGCAGGCCGTTGAGGAACCCTGAGTTAACCATGATTCCGGTCTCGCAGTCGGTGAACGCTTCCCTCTCGACGTCTCCTCCCGCAACCACCTCGACTATCTTAAGGCCGAATTCTTTTGCAAATTCCCAGTCGCGCGTATCGTGGCCCGGAACGGCCATAATCGCGCCGGTGCCGTAGGTTGCGAGGACGTAGTCAGATATGAATATTGGTATTTCCTCACCGCTGACCGGGTTAATGGCACGCACGCCCTTTAGCTCCACACCTGTCTTGTCTTTGGCGAGCTCCGTGCGCTCAAAGTCGGATTTTCTCGCCGCAGCCGCCTGATATTCGCGAACCGCCTCCGGATTCTGGAGTTTTCCCGCCCACTTTTCGATGAGCTCATGTTCCGGAGCCATGACCATGTATGTCGCGCCGAACAGCGTATCTGGCCGCGTTGTGAAAACGCGCATTGTGTCGCCGGCAGTGGTGGCGAAGTCGACCTCCGCTCCGGTACTGCGGCCGATCCAGTTTTTCTGCTGGATCTTGACGCGCTCGATATAATCCAGGCCGTCAAGATCGTCAATAAGCCTTTGAGCGTATTTGGTGATTGCAAGCATCCACTGGCTCTTCACACGGCGGACGACCTCGCTCCCACAGCGCTCGCACACCCCGTTCACAACCTCCTCGTTTGCGAGGACGCACTTACATGAAGTGCACCAGTTCACAGGCATGTGGGACTTATAGGCAAGACCCTTTTTGAACATCTGTAGAAAAATCCACTGCGTCCACTTATAGTATTCCGGGTCAGTCGTGTCGACACAGCGGTCCCAGTCAAAGCTGTAGCCGAGCATTTTGAGCTGCTCGGTAAAGCGGGCTATATTTCTCTTAGTGACGTCGCGCGGGTGCATATGGTTCTTTATGGCATAGTTTTCCGTAGGCAGGCCGAAAGCGTCGAAGCCTATCGGGAACAGCACGTTCATACCTTCCATGCGCCTTTTGCGCACCACGATATCCATCGCGGTATAAGGGCGCGGGTGGCCGACATGCAGCCCCTCTCCAGAAGGATATGGGAACTCTATAAGGGCATAGAACTTTGGCTTATCGCTCCCTGTCTCGGCTGTATAGGCCTTGCTCTCTTCCCATTTGGCCTGCCACTTTTTCTCGATACGCGTAAATTCGTACTTCATCACAAAACCTTCTCTGTAAAAATCTATCTCCGGGCACACTCCCGAGGCCCTTTAAACGGGCATATAAGGAGCCCCCGCCCCTAAAAAACTGAATAACCGCAAATCAGTCGGCAGTAAGAAGCTTCTCTATATCCATGACGGGGGCATCGTTCCAAAGCCTCTCTAGGCTGTAAAACTTACGTATATCGTCAAGAAAAATGTGTACGATAAGGCAGCCGAAATCGACCAGTATCCAGCCTCCATCGCGGTACCCCTCCGACCTTATCGGCGGTTCGCCCTTTTCTGAAAGGGTCTTGGACACCTCGTCGGACAGAGTCTTTATCTGTGTCGTGGAGCTCGCTGTACATATGACGAAATAGTCCGCCAAAATAGTGATATCCTTTGTTTTAAGCATCTTTATATCTTTGGCTTTTTTGCTGTCCAGCGCTTTAACCGCAATTTCCGCCATTTCAAGGGGAGTCATCATATTATTCTATCAAATCCTTTCTTCCGTTTAAGTCGTATACCATCGTCCGATTTCGTCTCAGACTGCTCTGAAATTCCTTCAGGCGGTCTATTACGGCCGTATGTCTGTCTTTTATATGTTTCCGATTCCGGAACCATCATTAGGCGTCATATTGGCGTCTGTGCCACCATCGTCGGTAACGCCCACATCAGTATCTGTCCCGATATTCGTCCCGGTGTCTGTTCCGGTATCTGTTCCGGTATCTGTTCCGGTGTCTGTTCCGGTATCTGTTCCGGTGTCTGTTCCGGTGTCTGTTCCGGTGTCTGTTCCGGTGTCAGGAACCGCTGCCGTCGTCGTGCCTGAACTTGTCGAACCGGAGCTTGTACTGCCGGAACTTGAGCTTGAGCTTCCCGATTTATAGCCCCACGAGCTTTTACCCGCATATACCCCGCTTGTCGGATAGAGCTTTCCTGACGAGGTATCTCTCGTCAGGATATCCAGGTTCTTCAGCTCGATGTCTTCATCGAACGGGTTAAGATACTGGTTTATCATATCGAGCCATTCATCGACGTATATCGTCACATAGGATACCCACTGTCCGCCGTGGTAGCAGGAATCTCCGTTATTCCCGGGAAGCATCATAAAGTTTATCTTGTCACTGTCGACCTTATAAAATTCCTTCGCGAGCCAGATTATCTCGCCGTAAGTCAGGTCCGTCTTTACATATTTTAGAAAAATATTAGCAAGAGATGAAATGTTGAGCGAATCCTTGTTTGCGAGCACCTGATCGGCCACCGTCTTAAGGAAGTCCTGCTGCGTGCCGATGCGCCCGATGTCGGCTGTTGCATAACCGGAGCGGAACCGCATAACGCCTATGGCCTGTTCGCCGGTGAGCATCTGATATCCCGGGTCTAAGTCTATATAGAGATCCTGCGCCGGATCCTTATAGTTCATGACCACCGGCACGTCGTAATAGACGCCGCCTATAGCATTAACCAGGACCTGGAACGCCTCAAGGTCAACAACGACATAAAAGTCCACTTTGAAGCCAAGGATATCCGCAAGCCCGTCTATTACTCCATCAGTACCGCCCACGCTGTAAAGCGTATTTGCCTTTTTAACTGACCATGAGACGTTCACGAGCGTGTCACGCGGTATGCTGACAACATTAAATGTATAATCCTTCGTATCAAAGGAAATTACCATTATGGTGTCGGTGTTTCCGTTACCGTCGTCGGTGCCGAGGACGACAAAGGTATATACTCCCCCCGTCCTGCTGTCTGCATCGTTATCTGCCACATCCGGCGTTGTACTTGTGTCTGTGCTCGAGTCTGCCGGAACGCCGGGATTCTTCGTCCCACTCACTTCCGGCGGCTTTACATAGAACGTCAGCGCGAGATATAACGTGATAAGAAGCGCCAATATGACAGACAGCAGTACTATAAGTACCTTCAGCCGTGTTTTGGCTTTATTTTTCTTTTTATTTATCCTTTTAGGTTGAACAATGTCGTTATTTACATCAGGCTGTCTGCTCAGTGAGCGGTGTTTTGATTTTCTTCTTCCTCCGAAGAGCTTCATTTAACCGTATCCTTTCTTTCTCTCTGCCGTACCGAAATGAGGCTCTTCATCGCTTTAAGCGTCCTGTCATGCGGGACGATCCCATGTGCCGCCAAATCCTCGATACTCATTCTATATCCCGTTATGAGCGCAGCATCGATGTCTTCGTATGCGAGGCGCCGCAGTTTGTCAACACCCGCGAAGTCGCGGGTCGGCTCTATATAGTCGGCGAGATATATGATCTTTTCAAGAAGCGTCATATCCTCGTGCCCTGTCGTATGCCAGAAAATCGCCCGGTAAACCTCATCCGAAACACCGAACTGGCGTTTGGCTATCTCTGCTCCCGTCTTAGAATGCAGGAGTTTGCTGTTTTCCCTCTCAAGAGCGTCAGTCATAATACCATATTTTTCGCACAATAGCAACTGCTCGGAGAGCGTCTCCTTCTTGGTTATATCGTGTAGTATGGCCGCCTCTCGGGCCTCATCCTCATCTGCGTCCCAGCGTCTGGCCAGGCGCACCGCCTCTTTCTCGCAGCCGACGACATGCGGCACCCGCTTCGGCGACAGCATCCTGTGCGCACTCTCGCGCAGCCAATCGAAATCGGGTTTTGCGTCGTAATAACGGTTTTTGATGATAGAGGCATATACCTCGTCGCAGATAAACTCTTTTCCGCCCCTTCGCGGAAGGAGATCCCGCAGGACGGATGACGATATCTCGACGATTGCGTCGTTATATACCATCGTCACATCCGCGTCGTAACGTTCGACAAGATAGTCGGAAAATAGTTTTATCTTTCTGTCCTCGCCGTATAGCCTTGCAAATACGGCGAGGCAGACGCTTCGCATTATCTCTATAAAATCCTTCCACGTCTCAAAGGATAACAGCATGTCGGTACCCATCAGAAGGAATATGTCCGCATCCGGATACTGCTCTTTTATACTGTGCACGGTGTCCACCGTATAGCTTTTACCCGGACGGAATATTTCAAGATCCGACACCTCGGCAAACCCCAGCTCATGCGCTGCTATCCGCGTCATCTCGAGCCTCTCTCTGCTGTCGGGTGAGTCCCCGGGAAGGACCTTGTGCGGCGGCGTCCCCGTCGGAATTATTATGAGCCTATCGAGTCTCAGCTGCTTTGCCGCCGCCGCCACTGATTGTGTATGCCCTATATGTGGCGGGTCGAACGTCCCGCCGTATATCCCCAGCCTCATGTCTTATCCCATTTCTCTTTTTAAGGCGAGGAGAGTCGAACCGGCCCGCCTCTGCCCAAATCTAAGCGCCTTATGCCGCAGGCGCTTTATTTTACTAGCCTGATCCTTTTGTCTTTATCCATCTCGCGGTTCTCTTTGTACAGAACGAATTTAGAACCGATAGCCTGTACCGGTTCGGCGAGGCATATCCTCGCCAGTTCCTCGCAGACCGCTCTTGCGTCCAGGAGTGAATTGTCCAGCACCGTACCTTTTATCAACTCGCGCGCCTTTAACGCGTCCTTCACCTGTGTTATGACGTTTTCGGTAACTCCGCCCTTTCCAATATGGATTATTGTGTCCTCCGTATTTGCCATTCCGCGCAGCTGCGCGCGCTGTTTACTTGTCAGCATAAATTTGATTATTCCTTTCTGCTTTACCTCAAGACACAAAATGGTCATAAAAGGAATGTCCATAATTGTGCATGTGCTGCATGCGCTCCTGGCGAGTAACACGCACATTAAATCCGTTAAATTTGAAAATTTTTTAACTTATTCTCTCTGGTTTTTTTCAGAAAAATACTTTTCCAGTTCGCCTTTGAATTTTCGGAGCGCCATTCCCCTGTGGGATATCCCGTTCTTCTCTTCCGGGGTGAGCTCTGCCATTGTTTTCTCCTTATCCGAAATATAAAAAACGGGGTCGTAACCGAAACCACCGTCACCACGCGGAATTCTCAGTATCTCGCCGCGGCACTCGCCCTCGGCCGTTATTACCGCGCCGTCTGGAAAAACACAGACTATGGATGAGACGAATTTTGCCTCTCTGCGTTCCTCTCTCTCCATATTTTTAAGGAGCAGTTCATATCTGCCCGTGTCGTCGAGGTCTTCTCCGCCGTACCGTGCCGAGTATACGCCGGGAGCCCCGCCCAAAGCGGCGACACACAGGCCGGAGTCGTCCGCGACCGACGGAAGCTTCGTAATCCGGCAGGCCGCCTCCGCTTTTAAAAGCGCGTTTTCGTAAAAGGTGGAGCCAGTCTCCTCTGCCTCAATATCCGCGCCGGCCTCCGCCTGGGAGATGACGTCAATCGCCATATCGGACAGTATCACGCGCATTTCAGCCATCTTCGTTTTATTATTACTCGCGAGTACAAGCCTCATTTCAAAAGTGCCTCCACAAATTCCCGGGCGTCAAACGTCAGCAGATCCTCGGTCTTTTCACCGACGCCGATATATTTCACGGGGATGTCCAGCTCTGCGGCTATCGCAAAGACAATACCGCCTTTAGCCGTCCCGTCGAGTTTGGTGAGGACGATACCGGTAATTCCTGCCGATTCCTTGAACTGTTTCGCCTGAATAAGCCCGTTCTGTCCGGTCGTCGCATCCAGCACCAGCAGCGTCTCACGGTCGGCATCGGGTAGCTCGCGGTCTATGATACGGCTTATTTTCGCGAGTTCGTTCATAAGATTCGACTTATTGTGCAGCCGTCCCGCGGTATCACATATAATAATGTCCGCTCCGCGCGCTTTGGCGGCGGATATGCCGTCGAAAACCACGGCTGCGGGGTCTGATCCCTCCGTATGGCGGACAATCTCTGCTCCGCTCCGCTCCGCCCACACGCCCAGCTGTTCGGCCGCCGCCGCGCGGAACGTATCTCCCGCGCAGAGCAGGACTTTTTTGCCCTCATCCCGAAATTTCATCGCAAGCTTCCCGATGGTCGTGGTCTTACCCACGCCGTTCACTCCGATAACCAGAATGACGGACGGTTTGGTGTCAAGCTGCATGGCCGGCTGGCCAACGTCGATTATCTCCGTCAGTATCTTCGCGAGCGCCTCTGATATTTCCTCTCCGGTACGATATCCCTCGCGCTTCGTTATCTCCCGTAGCTGATCAACGGCGTCCGTGGCGGTCTTAACGCCAAGGTCCGCGAGTATAAGCGTCTCCTCCAGTTCCTCGTAAAACGTCTCGTTCGCGCCGGTAAATGACGCGATGATCCCCGTGAGCTGGTTCGTCATGCTCTTTTTTGTCTTTGAAAGGCCCTGTAAAATCTTATCAAAAAATCCCATAGTAAGCTCCTACCAAAGTTTCAATAATCCTGCCGCGCATGGCGGAAATAAGTGAAATCCGTCACTTGGGGCGTCATGCGCGGTGGAAGTGATGCATATCATGACGGCTGCGGCTGAGCCGCCGTCATGCATTCTCTTTGTTGGTAAAACCCGAAGGGCTTTTCCGACAGGCCCGCCTATTTTGCTATAGTCTTTTCCGCTTCGACCATATCAATGGAAAGTACCTGCGAAACGCCCTGTTCCTGCATGGTGACGCCGTACAAAACGTCCGCCTCCTCCATCGTGCTGCGGCGGTGGGTGATGACCAGAAACTGCGTTCTGTCCGTCATCCGCCTCATATATGTCGAAAAGCGGATAACGTTTGCCTCGTCGAGCGCCGTCTCTATCTCGTCCATGACTACGAATGGCGTCGGCCGTACCTTAATTATCGCAAAATAAAGCGCTATGGCAACGAAAGCCTTTTCTCCGCCGGATAAAAGCGTTATTGTTTTAAGTGATTTCCCGGGCGGCTGCACCTTTATTTCTATGCCGCAATTTAGTATATCCTCCGGATCATCGAGCTCAAGGGCTGCTTTTCCGCCGCCAAAAAGCTCCGTGAACGTCTCCTTGAAGCTCTCTCCGATCAACCCGAACTGCTCGGTGAATATTGTCTTCATCTCGGCGGTTATTTCGTTTATAATTCCATCGAGCTCGCGCTTAGCTTTCTCAATGTCGCTTCTCTGATCCGTCAGATATGTATATCGCGTATTTACTCTCTCGAATTCTTCAATGGCGCCTATGTTCGGCGTACCGAGCCGCGATATCTCGCGTTTAAGCTCCGCTATGCGTCTGCCCGCCGCCGCCATGTTCGTGACTTCCTGTCTTATCTCCATCGCCGTAGTGCGGCTCAGTTCGTAGGCGTCCCATAGCTTGTCCACTATCTGCTTTTCCTCGAGCTCCTGAGCGAGTTTTTTTTGTTCAAGTCTTGCGCTCTCGCGCTCCAGATCCAGAATCTCGCGGTTTTTTTCCTGCGTCATCCTGTCACGGCGTGTACGCTCGGCCTCGAGTGCCATCTTTTCCTCGGTTATCCTGACTATGCGTGTGCGGTATTTGCCGATCTCGGCCAGTATGATCGAAGATATCTTATCCTTTTCGGCAATCTCATTAAGAAGCGTATCGTTTCTCGCCTTATAATCCTCTATAAGCGCCGTCTGCTGCTCTCTCCCGCCGGATAGGTCTGCGCGCAGAGCGAAGAGTTCCTCCGCCGCCCTCTTGAGCGTCTCACACTCCGCGGCCAGAGAAGCGTCCTGCTCGCGCAGGGCGGATAGCTCCTCCGAAAGTCGCCTGCTCTCCCCAGCCAATTCGTCGCGGCCCTCCGTCTTCTTCACAATGTCGGAAACCATCTCCTCTGCGAGCTTTTCACACCGCTCTATCTCAGCGCGGACGGCGTTTATTCCGGCGTCGGTTTTTTCTATTTTCCCGCGGACGGAGGCTGCCTCGGCGCGCAGGGTCTCGACAGCCTTGCCTGCAGCGTCGATGATAAGGGCAAAGTGGTTTTGCGCGGACTCCAGTTTTAACATCTCGTCCTCTAAGGGCCTGAGCTCGTCTCTTGATACCTTGAGCTCATATTCCGCGGCCTCAAGATCTCGGGTAGCCGCTTCCAGTGCGCGCTCGGCATCTCTCGCGTCGGACGCAAGCACGCCCTCCCGCTCGGAAAGTTTTTTTATCTCATTTGCGCGGGAGAGTATTCCGGCGTTTCTGGAGGCAGAGCCTCCGGTCATGGAACCGCCGGAGTTTATTACCTGGCCGTCCATGGTTACCAGCCTGAAACGGTAGCCGTACTTTTTTGCTATCCGAATCGCTGAGTCCATATCGTCGACTATTGCTATGCGCCCCAGAATGTTCGTGTAAATGTCCCTGTACTTTTCATCAAAGCGAACGAGGTCTATCGCGAGACCTTTAAACCCCTCTTCCGCCTCCAGAGAGCGCTCTGAAAGGCGTGATCCCCTTATGGCTGAGACGGGCAGAAATGTCGCCCTGCCCTCGTCCCGGCGCTTCAAGAGATTTATGGCGGCCTTGCCGTCCTCCTCCGTGCCGACTATGATGTTCTGCATGGCGCCGCCGAGCGCCGTCTCCACGGCGACGGTATAAGCGTCCTCCGTCTTAATAAGGTCCGCAACAGGCCCGTACACGTTTTTTAAAATTCCGCGTGAAGACTCCTGCATTATGGTCTTGACGGCTTTATTATAGCCCGCGTATTCCTTTTCCATCTCGGAGAGGAGTGCTATACGTGAGCGCAGGGCGCTAAGCGTCATCGTGAGCTTCGTCCTTTTATCGCCTGCAATCTCCGCCTTTTTGCGGCGGTTTTCCGCGCGCAGGGTATAACCGGATATCATGTTCCGCAGAGAGTCCGCGCGTTCACGGGCCTCAAGCAGTTTTTTATCATTCCCCTTGGAGTCCTTAACCGCCTCTTCAAGCCGGGCTTCCGCCTCGCCGGTCTCTGAAATAATAGCCGCGCTCCTATCCTCCGCCTCCTGCAAAGCGACGGCAAGGGAAGAGCGCTCCGTCCGCTTTTCGGCGAGCGCCACGGCGTTGTCGTTCTGACTTCTTATGAGAGCGGAGAGCATGTCCGACGTCTCCCCGGAATTTCTGGCGAGCTCATCCGCCTGCACAGCAGCGCTTTCGGCTTTTTCTTTCAAAGCGGCCCTAATAGCGTCTATCTCGGCGATACGGGCGTGCCGCTCCTCTATCTGCGCGGACAGGGAACTGTCCCTGCCCTCCTGCTGCTTTAATTCCCCATCGATGCGCTGTATGCTCTCCAGGTTGCTCGAAAGGTTTGCGCGTAAAACTGCGGCGGCGGAGTCTGTGTCGGCGGCTCTTGCTTCCGCGGCGGTTATCTGCTCGCGGACGCGTTCCGCCTCCATGTCCTTTCCGCGCATCCTCTCACCGAAGGTCTCCCCCTCGGCATAAAATCTGTCAAGCGCCTCATGCGCGCGGTCAAGTTCTTTTTTCGATTGCTCGCAGCTCTCCTCGAGCTGCTTCGACTGCAGGGCCAGACTGCAAAGCGTCTCGGTCCAGACGGATATCTCGAGCGAACGCAGTTCGTCCCGCAAAACCAGATATTTTTTTGCTGTCTCCGACTGACGCCGCAGGGGTTCGACCTGAAGCTCCAGCTCTGCTATCTTGTCGTTTACGCGTAAAAGGTTTTCCTCGGATTTTTCAATTTTGTGCTCCGCCTCCTCCTTGCGGTGGCGAAAACGCGAAATGCCCGCCGCTTCCTCAAATATCTCGCGGCGGTCGCTGCTCTTTATTGAAATTATCTCGTCTATCCTGCCCTGTCCGATTATGCTGTATCCCTCGCGCCCCAGCCCCGTGTCCATGAGGAGCTCGTGCACGTCGCGCAGGCGCACCGACTGGCGGTTGATATAGTATTCGCTGTCCCCCGAACGGTAAAACCTTCTGGTAATCATGACTTCGGAGTTTTCCATATTGAAAAGGTGCCCGGAATTGTCCAAAATGAGAGACACCTCCGCAAACCCCATCGGGCCGCGGCGCGAGGTGCCGCCGAAAATGACGTCCTCCATCTTGCCGCTGCGCAGGGCTTTTGTGGATTGTTCACCCATTACCCACCTTATGGCGTCGGAAATATTGGATTTTCCGCTGCCGTTCGGGCCGACTATGGCGGTGACCGGCTTTTCGAAGGTCAGACGCGTTTTTTGAGAAAAAGATTTGAAACCCTGTATTTCCAAGGCCTTTAGATACAATAGGAACACTCCCTGATTTTAAAGTGCATACCAAAGTATTATATCGAAATAACTACCGGTTTGCAACGCTTTTTATCACAATGCCGCCCTTCGCAAAGTTTATCTTTAATCTCGACAAGAGTTTTTGAACTTTTGTCGGGATTATTTTTTTGCAAGGAGGTGGGCGGATTGGCGAAAAAGTACAAATACCTCACGCTTGAGGACCGGCGGAAACTGGCGCGGCTGTATCGCAGAGGAGATACCGTGGCCTCTATTGCCGAGGAACTGGGAGTAAGCCCCGGCACGGTCTACAAGGACCTGCACCGTGGCGATACGGGCGAGACCGACAAAAACTGGCGCAATGAGTACGACCCGGTTTTGGCGGACAAGGTTTTCCGGCGGACCATGAGCGAGCGGGGGCGCAAAAACGCCAGCAGCGGAGTTGCCTATCCCCGCGCCGTAAGGAGGGATTGCTGATGGACGAGCCTGTTTCTTCAATCACGCTGTATACGCCGGAGCAAGTGGCGAACATCCTGCAAGTCAGCATTCAAACCGTTTGGAAATGGGACAGGCAAGGCCGCATCCACTCCATCAATCTTGCCGGAAACCGCATGAAACGCTACCGGCACAAGGACATTGAGGATTTCTTAGACCAAATACAAAAAGGAGGACAATCACATGAAAAAGACCATTGAGCTGTGCAAGGTTCGCCCCGGAGAGACCTTTACCCTGGACGGAGTGGAGTTCGTGAAGCTGGACGAGGACATGGGGCAGGCTTTCGTTCTGACCCGCGACGTGGCTCTGAAAAACGTCCCCTTCGAGGGCGATGACGCGGACCGCGAGGACCACAACAATTTCTGCGGGAGCTGGATTGAGCAGGCGATGGCAACCTGGTTCAGCGACAAGCACGCGCCCATCTTCGACGCGGCGGTGGAGCGCGACATCGACCTCACCACCATGGACGGCATGACTGACTACGGACATCCAGGCGTTTCGTTCCGCCTGCTCACCATCGACGAGTACCGCAAATACCGCCGGTTTATCCCGCTGGCTTCGGAGCCGTGGTGGATTGCGACCGGATGGACCACCAAAAGCTCCCCGAACTCGAATGCCAGCGACGCGTACAGCGTCAATACCGACGGCACGCTGAACTACGACAGCGTCTGCGTCGCGTACTTTGCGGCCCGCCCCGCTTTATATCTCAAATCCTCAATCCTTGTATCTTTCGATGACGGCGAGGCCGAGGAAAAGAGCCTGGGCGATTACACGGAGCTGGAGCTTCTGGCAGAGTTGCAGCGGAGGATTCAGAAGTGACGCGGATGGAGCGGCGACGGCTCCGCCGGAGAATTGCACTCCGCCGCGCCTGCCTGGGATGCGCGCTTACTGTGCTTGCGGTTTCCGTTGTGTGCGCCGTCGTTATCCGCGCCGGAGCCGATTCTGACGCTACGGGACCTACATACGCCACAGATGCGGTAATGCACAGCACAGCATACGCTGCCCCGGTGAAACTGACCTGCGAGACAACGCCGGAACCGGACAACGCAGAGGCAGAATGCCTTGCAAGGATGCTATACGGCGAGGCGCGCGGGTGCTCTAAGACGGAACAGGCAGCAGTCGTATGGTGCGCCCTCAACCGCGTGGACAGCGCGGACCCGTTCTATCCGGACGACATCATCGGCGTGGTCACGCAGGCAAACCAATTCCACGGCTACAATCCGGACAACCCTGTTGAGCCGGAGCTTCTTTCCCTGGTGGAGGATGTTCTGGCCCGCTGGGCCGAAGAGGGCGACGGCGCGGACGCCGGGCGGGTTCTTCCGAAAGAGTACCTTTTCTTTTCTGGGGACGGCTATCACAACTATTTCCGGACTGAATGGGACGGCGGGCGTACCTGGGATTGGTCCCTTGCAAGCCCGTATGAGGAGGGATAAGCGTGGGATTGAAAGCCGTCCCTCTTGAGCGCCCGGATGCGAACGCATTTATTGACCGTCTGCATCGCCATCATAGCAGCCGCGTCGGAGACAAGTTCCGCGTCGGATGCACTTATGGTGACAGTCTTGTGGGCGTTGTCCAAGTAGGACGTCCGGTTGCAAGGGCGTTATGTGACGGAAAAACACTTGAGGTTCTTAGGCTCTGCACAGACGGAACGCCGCATGCCTGCTCTTTCCTTTATGGCGCAGCCGCTCGCATTACACGCGAATTGGGCTACCACAAAATCATCACCTACATTTTGAATGACGAGCCTGGGACAAGCCTTATAGCGTCTGGCTGGCACAAAGAGGCGGATATACGCGGAAAAACCTGGGATTGTCCCAGCAGACCACGAAATACCGCGGCCCCAACCTGCGATAAGCAGCGATGGGCAAAAGACCTGTGAAGGAGGCAGAGTATGAACCGATTGCAGGAAAAGCGGCTGGCGCTGGAGCTGACGCAGCCGCAGGTTTCAGCAAAGCTCAAAGAGGTTGAACCGAGGGCCGACGTAGGCATGGTATCCCGCTACGAAAAGGGCGTGTGTCTGCCGACCGGCCAGCAGCTCTCCGCTCTGGAGGAGCTTTACGGCGTTTCCAGAGTGGAGTTATACGACGCGGAGGACCTGGACCTGCTGGGTACGCTCCGCAGCACGGAACCATCCCCGGACGCGGACAGCGAGGGCAAGGAAACGGCCCCGCCTCAAAGCCACGCAGGGAGATTCCGCAAATGCTACCGCATCAGCCGCGAGTTTGCGGAGAGCCTGCCGGATGACCTGCTCCAGGTGTGCGGGTATCGTCGGCCACAGATGGCGATGGATGCTACACGGTGGAGAGCCTGCCCAGCTCCGGAGGCGGAACCTACGTCAAGAGCGGCGGCGTCTGGGTAAAGGCGTCGTAATGCCCTATGCCGGGCGGCGGGAAGCTGCCGCCCGGCTACTATTTCGAGAGGAGGCTGCAAGATGCCGAGTATCAACGAGGTCATCGAGCGCGTCAGCCGGGCGAGGCCGGATGCGCTGGACGACGACACAAAGGCCGCCTGGCTGATTGAGTTGGACGGGAAGCTCTACCGCGACGTCATCGCGCGGCATGAGCTGGCCGACGGAGAGGAATCCCCGGAGCCGCCCGCGAGCTTTCCGGAGGACGGAGACAAGCCACTGCTTGCGCAGGCTCCGCACGACAAGCTGTACGACCTATATCTGATGGCACAATTCGACTTTTACAACCGGGAGGACGGCAACTACAACAACTCCGTTCTGTCCTTCAACACGGCTCTGGACGAGTACAAGAAGGACTACCACAGGACCCACGCGCCAAAGAGCGCGGGCGGCTTCCAGAACGTCTTTTAAGAGAGGAGGGAGAATATGAAGCTTCCCTACTTTACCGCGACCACCCAAAAGACAAAGAAGCAAATCATTGCCTTTGGGGGCGTGAACTACGGTCAGAAAACCAGCGACGGAGAGCTTTTGGAGAGCTTCGGTCTCTCCTCCGCCAAGTACCCCTGCTTGAGCCAGCGGGACGGCAGAAAAACCGCCGGGACCTATACCGCGCCAAACGGCCTTTATGCGCGAGGAAAGCTGTGCGTGGTGGATGGGACCGACTTCATCTACGGCGGAAAGACTGTGGGGCAGGTGACATCCGGGGAAAAGCACATCGCCACCATCAACACCAAAATTGTGATTTTCCCGGATAAGGTCTACTACGACACGGCGACGGACGAATTCGGAAGCCTGGAGGCGGAGTATCCGGGATATGCCGGGGACATCACCTTTACCGCGACCACCATTACCGTTCCGACAAGCAGCTACATTGACCGTGCCTACGAGAGCGCCGGAACGCTGACCGCGATTGCGGCGGACACGGCTTTTGCGGCCTATACCGGCGCGAGCGTCAACAAGAGTACCGGCGCGCTGACGCTGACCGGAAGCTCTTCCAAGACGCCGGACGCGCTGACGGCTGGAGACATCATCCAGTACGAATGCGACACCACCAAGGAATACATGGTTGTACAGAGCAGCGCGCTCCAGAGCGACGGAACCTACCATATCGGCTACATTCTGCATGAGGCCGCCCTGCATGAGTACCCGAACTTTGAGGACCTGTTTGCAGCCGGTGACGCAATCGAAATTTCCGGATGCACCACCTGCGACGCGAACAACGGCAGCCATATTATCCGCAGCATCTCCGGCAGGACGCTGACCTTTTACAGCGACACGTTCAGCGAGACAGGAACGGAGGCCGGGACCGTGCTGCTTGCAAGGAACGTACCGGACCTGACCTGTATCTGCGAGTGCGATAACCGCATCTGGGGCGCGGAAGGAACCACCATCCACGCATCCGCGCTTGGGGACCCCAAAAACTTCAACGTGTTTGACGGCCTTTCGACGGATAGCTACGCCGCCGCCGTCGGAACGGATGGCGACTTCACAGCCGCAGCAGCGTACTCCTCCACTGTGCTTTTCTGGAAAGAGAACTGCCTGCACAAGGTCCTGGGAAGCTATCCCGCTCAATACGAGATTTACACATACACCATCCCCGGCGTCCAGGCTGGCAGCGAAAAGAGCCTGGAAATCATCAACGAAACGCTGTTCTACAAGGGCAGGAGCGGCGTATACGCCTACACCGGCGGGACGCCGGAGCTGATTTCCGAGTGCTTCGGGACCAAGCGATTCTACGACGCCGTGGCCGGGACCGACGGAGAGCGCTATTACATCTCCATGCGGAATGAAATTGGAGATTGGGACCTGTATGTTTTCGATACTATGCGCGGCATCTGGCTGCGCGAGGACAGCACCCATGCGGCGGACTTCGCGCAGCTCGACGGAGTGCTCTACTATCTGGACCGGGATACCGGCAAGGTGATGATGTGCGGACAGGACTATTCCGAGGAGGGCCGCATCAACTGGAGCGCGACGCTCTGCCAGTTTGACGAGACCACGCACGGGCGGAAGGGATATTCCAAAATATACCTGCGGGCTGACATGGCAGCCGGTTCCTGGCTCAAGGCTGAAATAAGCGCCGACGGAGCGCCCTTCAAGCAGGTTTTCAGCACCCACGACGAGCGGGCCAAGACGGTGCAAATCCCGATTCTCCCGGTCCGCTGTGACAATTTCCGCATCCGCCTCTCCGGGAAAGGCGCGTGCGTTGTAAAGAGCATCGTCCGGGAATTTTCCGTTGGAAGCGAGGTATAAACGATGGCAACGATTCTGCCCGGCTCTCCGCCGACATTCAACAAGGCCGACGTAAGCGGCACAGTGAAAGCCCTGTGCAATTACACGCGGACCATGCAGGAAAATATCGACTTCACCCTTGGACAGCTTCGGAAGGAGCTGACCGCCGCGCAGGTGAACCTTGAATGCCTGCAAGCAACCGTGACCTCCATGAA